>LFTM01000187.1 GCA_001513505.1 Clostridiales bacterium DTU092
TAACTACAATAAGGAATTATTTGACCGAAGTAAAAATCAAAGTATCTTTACAGTTGAACAATATAATAAAAGCATTGAACAAAGTATATCCGAACTTATAAAAAAAACCAATGGATTGCTTGTTGATGACACTATACTGACATTCAGCGCTAATATTGAAGATTTGTATCATAATACTTCAAAGATGGATGATCTGTTGTACATAATGAATAATTTAGGAGCAGAACGGCGCATCCTGTTTAAGGAAATTAATTCAATTTATATTTACTATCCCGAAAACAAACTTTTCATATCGGATTTAGGATACTACGATGAAAATGAATTTTACGACAGACAAATAATTGAAATTTTAAAGAATGCCAATGTACCTAAGTTTGGTTATTTATTGATCGGCCGTATAATCAACTACCCTGAATCCTATACCGGTTCAAATAAATATTTAGGCAATATTCTGACAATAATTAGATCGATACCATTCAGTAATAACGGTGCATTACTAGTACTTGACATAAAAGAAGAGATGTTTTTTACACTGGATAATTCTGAACAACAACTGGCTGACACATTTCTTATTATAGATAAAAACGGCAATGAAATATTCCGCTCTGATCAAGTCAGGAATGAGTACAATAATGCATTGACGGATATCATTGATTCAATCCCTGACACTCATGAATCTGGTTTTATTACAAGCAATTATAATCCTAACGTAGTAACTTTTTATTCCGGATTAAACAAATTTGGTTTAAGAACCTTAATAATTTCTCCCAATTTTTATGCCTATGCCTTCTTTAATTCTTTAATAAATACGCTAATCGTATTTCTCTCCATATCATGCTTATCATTATTAATTTCATATTACGCTTCCAACAGGTTGTATAATCCTATCAAGTCTTTAGTATCGTTCATAGCCGGACAAAATAATACAATTGAAATGGCTAACAGCAGAAACGAATTTCATTATATTAAAGACAACTATAGTAGAGTCATAGAACAAAATGATGAAATAAAAGAAAAATTATCTGCAAATCTGCCTTTGTTAAGGGAGTTGTTTTTTAAAAATATAATAGAAGGCAAAAATGAAGACATAAAATCTATAGTTAATAAAGCCGATTTCCTAGGTATAGACATAGGAAAGGCATCAAATTTTACAGTTTACGTTATTCTTATCGACAAAACAATTGAAATGCTGGAGGACAATAACCTATTCAGACTACATTACTTTAAAGAAATTTTAAACAGTATTATCAGGAATGAATTAAACCACAAAAATATGGAGATTTTGTATAATTACACGGAGGACGATACGCTAATTCTTATAAGCTGGAACGATCAATCCAATAGCAATGTCATGGGTATACCAGAAAAAATAAATTCAGCTGTTAAAAAGCATATTAATCATAATATCTATATCAGTGTGGGAATTACTGTAAACAAAATATCGGATTTATCGTATTCATATACAACCGCAATAGATGCAATAAACTACATAGGTATAAAAAACAACAAAAGCAGTATTATATATGCAAATGAAATAGTTCAGCCGGCAAGAACATCAAATCATCCCTTGTTAATGGATGAAAAGCAATTGTTGCTGAGTATTTTAAATTGCGACTGTCAAAAAGCCCTTACTATCTTTAATAGACTATTTAATGATATTATAGAACAGGATATATCATATGAATATTTCCAGCAGATTATTGTGCAAATAATAAATGACATCCTAAAATTCCTGGAATCAAACGGTATTTCAATTCTTCCAATAGGCTCAAATATCTATAAAGAGGTTCTCAATATAAAAACTATCAAGAATACAAAAATCTGGTGTCAGCATATATTAAGCAAAATAGTATGTTATATAGAATCCAATAGAACCGATCATCACACAGCGCTGGTTAATGATATAATAAACTACATACATCAAAATTATAATAAAAACATAAATTTAGAAACAACGGCAGAGTTTTTCTCCCTTTCCAGACAGCACTTTGGTAAAATTTTTTATGATATAACAGGCAAGAACTTCAATGATTATCTTAATGAAGTCAGGCTGGATATTTCATTAAAATATTTAAGAGAAACTAATTATTCAGTAAAAACTATAGCTGAAAATGTGGGATTTGGCAGTAGCCAATACTATATAAAGCTGTTCAAAGACAAATATGGTATTACACCAGGGAAGTACAGAAAAAAAATAAATTGTTTTTGCATTCCTGATGTTAATAATGAAACCATACGCTCTTTTTACGGTAGTACTGACAACTTTATTGGCAAACTTCAAATATCCGATTTATAACACAAAAAAAGATATCAATGGTCAGGTACATACCCTCCCATTGATATCTAATATCTGTACAAATTCTTTTTTTAATAATACATGTATTTAAAATATCTCTGGCTATAAACATATTATTACAGTACCTGTTCAAGGAAGCTCCTGGTCCTCTCATTACCGGGATTATGGAAAATTTCCTTGGGACACCCTTCCTCCACTATCTCCCCGTTATCCATAAAAATCACCCGATCAGCCACCTCTCTGGCAAAGCCCATTTCGTGGGTAACAACCAACATGGTCATCCGGTCTTCTGCCAAATCCCGCATGACCTTGAGCACTTCTCCGGTAAGCTCCGGATCCAGAGACGAAGTAGGCTCATCGAATAGCATTATGTCGGGTTTCATAGCCAGAGCTCTTGCTATTGCCACCCTCTGCTTCTGTCCCCCGGAAAGCTGAGAAGGGTAATTGTCTTTTTTATCTGCCAGCCCTACCCTGCTGAGCAGTCCTTCAGCTATATCAATAGCCTCTTTCCTATCCATCTTATTGACTACGATGGGAGCTTCAATAACGTTCTCAAGGACAGTTTTATGAGGGAACAGATTGAAGTTTTGAAACACCATCCCAAGTTTTTTACATATTTCTCTGGCCTGTTTATCGGGTACATAGTGGCTCTTCCCGTCCTCTGTCTCATAAGCAAAAGGCTGGCCTTGAATTATAATATCCCCACTGTCGATAACCTCCAGGTGGATAAGACAGCGCAAAAACGTGCTTTTACCCGAACCGGAAGGACCGATAATGGCTATTACTTCACCCTTATCAACTGTCAACGATATACCCTTTAATACATGCAAATCCCCAAATGATTTATGAATATTTCTGGCTTCAATCATATACATATGTCTCAAACTCCTATCCGTAAACCGAAAATCGTTTTTCCAGATTATCAAAAACTTTGGTCAGAATAAATGTCATGGCCAGATAAAATACTGCAGCCACAATAAAAGGTGATGTCACCGCATCCCTGGATACCGCAATTTTGGTTGCCCTTAAAAGCTCCCCCAGCCCGATGGCATAGACCAAAGCCGTGTCTTTAACAAGGGTAATGGCTTCATTACTGACGGGAGGCAGTACCCTCCTTACTGTCTGTGGAAGAATAATCCTCCACATAGTCTGCCAGTAAGTAAATCCAAGCACCTTAGCCCCTTCATACTGCCCTTTATCAATGGATTGTATACCGGCCCTGAATATTTCAGCCAGGTAAGCAGCATGGTTAAGGACAAAGGCAATACATGCCGCCGGAAAACTGTCCAGAATTATACCAAAATTGGGTAATCCGTAGTATACGAAAAAAACCTGAAGCAGAAGGGGAGTACCACGCAGCAGCCATATATATGTGCCAACAGCGCCGCTAAGTAACCTGTACTTGGAGATACGGGCCAATGCCAGAAGTACTCCCAGCGGTATTGACAGTATAATGGTGATAAAAAATAGCTTTAGGGTAACTACCGTCCCCTCCAGCATAGGGACGATGATCCTGGATATATAGTCCGCAGTAGGGACAATAACATCAGAAAATAGTTCCTGCATTTCCACTCTCCCGTATATTATAAAAAATGTAGATCCTGCTTTGACCCCTGATATCACACGCTAAAACCGTACTTATACCTGTGCTGTTTTGTAATACTACTTAAGTATAATATCTTCACCAAACCATTCCTTAGAGATTTCTGCCATTGTCCCGTCTTCCTTCATCTCGTCCAGCACTTCATTCAAAGCATCAAGTAACTGTTTATCCTCCAGTCTGAGGCCAACCCCGTACTCTTCTTCTCCGAAGTTATCCTCTAAAACCTTATAACCGCCATCTCTCTTGGCAATATAGTATTTGCCCAGAATCTCATCAACCACCAATGCTGCAATCCTGCCGTTTTCCAGATCGAGAAACGCCTCAAGATAGTCAGGATAAAGCACTAACTCCTCCAATGAATCATAAACATCTTTGTCATTTTCAACAGCCTCTGCACCGCTGCTGTCCAGTTGTGCCCCTACCTTTTTCCCGGCAAGATCAGCCTTCGACTTTATGTCGGAACCTTCAAGCACAACGATAATCTGGGTATTTGCAAGATAAGGCTTTGTAAAAGCCATGTTTTTCTTTCTTTCCTCAGTTATGGTAAGACCGTTCCATATCAGATCAATCTTCTTATTTTTTAGCTCTAATTCTTTACTGTTCCAGTCAATAGGTCTGAACTCTGCTTCTACACCTAACCTCTTGGCAGCTTCCCTGGCCAGGTCGATATCAAAACCTACGATTTCACCTGACTCATCCCTGAAGCCCATAGGTGGAAAGGAATCGTCCAGTCCTACTACGATTTTACCAGCTTTTTTTACGGCTTCCAATGATTCATCTTTGCCTGTCTGTTGTGCTCCTGAACATGCAGACAGCAAAATACCTGCCATCATTACAACGACTAATAGAAATACTAAATTTCTCTTCATTTCAATTCCTCCATTCATGTCTAATGTAGAAACACATAATATTATACTTTATTATGTTAAATTAGTAAAGTATTAAATTTAAAATTTGAAAATATTATTTTTGCCACTGGTGCTTCAAGGTGGATTCTATAATATTCTTCATGCCTAGTCGGAATTATGTTGAAGATAATTTTCTGCAAATAATGGAATAATATAATCAATATAAATAAATATGATACATTCTTAATAGGTTGCAATATGCTTTGTAAATAATGCTTTTCAACAAAAGCAGACCATTTCAAATATAATCATACTTTGATACACTGTTCAGACAACAAATGATACGAAATATGGCAGTAATAAACCAAATAGATTGATCGGGAATAAAATACACCAATAAAGCCAAAATATATGTAAACTGTGAAAAATACCGGTAATTCCATATTCATGCAGTTCACATTAAAAATAAATTTATAGCTGTACTGCTTGTGAAATAATCGGAATATGAAAATATAAAAGCTTCACAGAAGAGTAATTATATGCAGTAAGGGTGAGTCCTGGAAGTATGTTAAACACGTTTTTTAGAGCTTTGATCCTGTACATAGTTGTAGTTGTCGGCATGAGGATTATGGGTAAAAGGCAGGTGGGTGAGTTGCAGCCCTTCGAGCTGGTGATCACACTGATGATTGCCGAGGTGGCCTCGGTACCCATGCAGGCGGCAGGAATACCTCTCATAAATGGTCTTGTTCCGGCATTTACACTGCTTTTGGCACAAGTACTGTTATCGTATATTACCTTAAAAAGCGGCAGGGCAAGGGCAATTATCTGCGGTACTCCCAGTATTGTGATCCGAAACGGAAAAATTGTACAAAAAGAGCTTGCACGTCTAAGATTCAACGTTAACGATCTTTTGGAACAGCTTCGTACAAACAATATAGTTAATGTATCCGATGTAGAGTTTGCCATTCTTGAAACCAACGGACAGCTGACGGTTATACCCAAATCACAAAAAAGGCCGGTAACACCTGAAGATCTAAAGCTCACCACACGATATGAAGGACTTCCTTACAATTTGATCATGGACGGTCGTATCCAGCATAAAAATCTCTCCGAAGCCGGTTTGGATATTGATTGGCTTATGCAGCAGCTGAAAATCAAAGGATTAAAACCCCGTGACATATTCTATGCCTATCTGGATAGCCAAAGAAATCTCCAGATAGAGATAAAGGATAAAAGGGGGGAATACTCTTGAAAACGATGATATTCATGATAATATCCGTGATCATCTTTGTAAGTTTTGCTTTCTGGGCACAATATAAGCTTGAAAACTCAGCCATCAGTTTGGGACAGCACCTAAATCAGCTGGAACTGGCAATTAAAAACGATAACTGGAGTTTAGCCGACGACCAGATAAAAGACATTACCCGGGTATGGAACAAAAATAGAAACATGTGGCAGATGCTTATCGACCATGAAGAGGTTGATAATATAGACTCAACCCTGGCAAGGGTAAAACAGCTGGTGGAACTACAGGAAAAAACCGACTCCCTGGCGGAAATTGCTGCGCTCAAGCTCTTTATCCTCCACATTCCTGAAAAAGAAGCTTTAAACATTGTTAATATTATTTAACGAAAATATTTCTGAATTTAGGATTACAGCCGGTAATCTTTTCTCAAAATTTCCAAAAAAATTAAAAAATTTTTTGATTTACGGAAAACTTATGAAATCAAATAAGGGTATAATATATGTATACACATCCGGCGGAACCTGACCGTTAAATGAAAGGGTGAGTTTCAGTGAATGATCCCAACAACAATGCAAATAACGACGAAAATAATGAAAAAAACCATAAGCGTGGTTTTGGGTTCCGCTTATTAGGTAATCCAAAGCTGAGAAAGGCTGTAAGGATTATACGGAATAACCCTAAACTGATTATCAACGCTGTTTATAGTTTTTTCATATGCCTTATCCTATTCGGTTTAAGATTCTACAGGTTTTTGGTAATAGCCGATTTCGGAAGCGGAATAAGAAAAGCCCGTAAGTCCAAACTTGAAATACAGAAAAGGCTGTACCTGGGGGGAAGGTATATTGGCGAACAGAGCGGGAATTGTGCCTATATGAAGCTTTCGGAAAACTCAACCTGTCGAATACAAGGGAGAGTAAAGTTAGGCCCGGGCGTCCGGGTCATACTTGAACCTGGTGCCAGTATTTCCATCGGTGACAATACCTATGTAACCGCAGCATCAATTATCCATTGTGCCAGCAGTATCAGTATTGGCAGTGATTGTGCCATTGCATGGGGGACAACCATTTTGGACACCGATTTTCACAGCATAGTCTATGAGGATAGAAAGCATAATTCCATAAGCAAGCCTATTGTTATTGAGGACAAGGTTTGGATAGGATGCAACTGTACCATTCTGAAAGGAGTAACTATCGGGAGCAACTCCGTGATTGCAGCAAATTCACTTGTAAACAAGGATGTTCCCCCAAATTCATTGGTGGCGGGTAATCCGGCAAAGGTAATTAAAACCAATATCAGCTGGCTGGTATAATTCCTGTTAAGCCAGGTCTGCAAAGGCCTGGTTTTTTTATCATCAAGGCACGCTTTTCTTTAGTCCGGAATGCGAAAAAACAGAATCTCATATTACGTTCCAGTGTTACATAACTAGTTTTTTATGGAATGCTTTGATATAATACTGTAGTGCCGGTAATGTAAGGGGTAGAAAGGGGTTAAACAGTATGCTGCTGCATATACTGCTTTATAATATTGCTCCCGTATTTTTTCTGATAAGCCTGGGCTATGTAATGGGCAAAAAATACAATTTGGATATAGGTTCATTAAGCAAACTCAGTGTATACATATTTATCCCTTCAACGATTTTTTTGAATCTCTATGAAACTGCTGTTAGTATGGAACAGTTAATACCCGTAGCCTTTACCGTCATATTTGTTATTATCATGTCATTGGTTGGCTCTGTTACGGGTAAAATCAGACGCTACAGCGATTCCAGGAAGAATGCAGTAAAGAATGCGTTAATGTTTTATAATTCAGGGAACTTTGGCATACCCCTGATATCTCTGGTTTTTGCAAATACACCAATGACCGATTATGCGGTATCAATACAGATTATGGTTATGATAAGTCAGAATCTGCTTAACTATTCCCTTGGTTTTTATAACGCCGCCAGAGGCAGTATGGATTTTAAATCTTCTATGAAATCGGTGCTTAAGATGCCCGCAATTCACGCCATAATCGCTGCCTTGATCGCAAAGGCAATTCCCTATGACTTTCGTAATTTTTTCCTGTGGCCTGCCATTACATATGCAGGAAACGCCATGTTTGCCGTTAACCTGCTCATACTGGGAATTCAGCTGTCTTTGACAAAATTTGAATTTAAGAATAAAGAAGTTTATTTGACTTCTTTTTTTCGCCTCTGCATAGGTCCTGTTATAGCATATCTGCTTATATTGCTACTACGAATTGACGGTATTATGGCCAGAGTATTGATGATATCTTCCGGACTGCCAACAGCCGTCAATACGGTATTGATTGCAGCTGAATTTGACAATGAGCCAGAGTTCGCCACTCAAACGGTAGTTGTGACAACTCTGTTTTGTCTTTTCACTTTACCGCTGGTGATCTATTTAGCCCAGACGGCTTTCTGAATACCTTATCAACATTTGCATAACCTGCTTTGAAAAGACCCCGGTGGTGAATGTCGCTTGACAGTCCCTTTCCCCTTAAATATAATCAGAATTGTAGGAAGGAAGTTCGAAAGCAAATGAAGTTGGACGGCAATAATCATTCGGTCTTTTTACTCTGCTACCATCTTGTCCTGGTAACAAAATACCGTCGAAAAGTTATTGATGACAACATATCAAACAGGTTAAAAGAAATCTTTGAAAAAATACAGGGAAACTACAACATTACACTATATGAATGGCTCCATGAGGGTAGAGACCATGTTCGTATATCATTCAGAGCACATCCCAACAGTGAAATTTCCAAATTCATCAACGCATACAAAAGCGCATCATCAAGGTTAATAAAAAAAGAATATCCCGGTATAGAAGAAAAACTATGGAAAAAACACTTCTGGTCAAAGAGCTATTGCTTGTTTACAACCGGTGAGGCTCCAATGGAAATAATTAATGATTATATAGGAACACAGGGAGAGCCACTGCCTCAATAGGTAGGCTGTATTAAATTAATAAGGAGGGTGGTACAGGATGGAAAAAAAGTATTCCCCGATAAACCCAA
>LFTM01000276.1:0-418 GCA_001513505.1 Clostridiales bacterium DTU092
CTTCGCGAGCTGGTGAGCAAAAGTGTGTATACCGTCGAAGATGTGCCTCAGACCAGAATTGTGGTTGCGCAGCTGGGCAATGATGCCGGTATAGTTGGTGCAGCAATGCTGGGAAAGGTTATGTAAAAATACCAACGTAGAAAAATATTTAATCGTTTAGAGACCATTATATTGTTAATTCCTGGTGTTAACCAGGAATTATTTTATGAGGAACATGTGTGAATAAACTAACATGTCTAAACGGAGACATAACAGTTGGAGGGAAGCTTTAGTGGTACATGCGTTTAAAAACAATGGGCTATATATTGCTGTTGATACTAATAGCGGAAGCATATTCGGTATTGATGAGGTCACTTATGAAATATTGAAGGCTTTTCCGGAGGATTTTTCAAGAGAAAAGGCAGTTGAAAAGCTAAGC
>LFTM01000276.1:562-5315 GCA_001513505.1 Clostridiales bacterium DTU092
TGCCTTCATATTGCACATGGCTGTAATTTGGCATGCGAGTATTGTTTTGCTTCCAAAGGGGATTACTGTACCGGGAATCAACTAATGTCTGAAGAAGTTGCTATGCTGGCGATGGATTATTTGGCTGAGCATTCCGGTAACAGAAAAAATGTCGAAATCGACTTTTTCGGTGGCGAACCCCTTATAAACTTTGATGTGGTAAAGAAAGCCGTTGCTTATGGGGAAAAAATAGAGAGCAGAAGCGGAAAAACATTTCATTTTACCATAACCACCAACGGGACATTATTGGATAAAGACAAAATTGATTTTATCAACGAGCACATGGATAATGTCGTTATAAGCCTGGACGGAAGAAAATATGTTCATGATATGATGAGAATTTATAGAAACGGAAGCGGAAGTTATGATGATATTGTAAATGCGGCAAGAGAACTGGTAAAATCCAGACACGGAAAAAGCTATTTTGTCCGGGGCACTTTTACAAATAAAAATCTGGATTTTTCCGAAGATATATTTCATATTGCCGGCCTTGGTTTTGATGAAGTATCAATTGAACCTGTGGTGGGAAGCGGTGAAACTTTCCATATTACCCGGGAGCATATACCGGCCATACTGGATGAATATGAAAAACTGGCAAAGAAATATCTTGAATATATTAAATCAGGCAATAAGCTGAGATTTTATCACTTTAATCTTGAACTGTTCAAGGGGCCTTGTATTCAAAGGCGCATAGTGGCATGCGGAGCAGGCTTTGAATATCTGGCGGTGTCACCTGAAGGTCACTTCTATCCCTGCCATCAATTTGTTGGTCAAAAACAGTTTATAATGGGTGATGTATATAAAGGCTTAAGGGATACCCAGGGAATATCAGAACAGTTTCGGGGATGTAATGTTATAACAAAAGAAGAATGCAGAAAGTGCTGGGCAAAATATTATTGTTCAGGCGGATGTCATGCCAATGCTTATTTTTCCAATGGCAGCATTTCCATTCCCAACGAGCTGGCGTGCATCATGCAGCGAAAGAGAATAGAGTGTGCTATTATGATAGAGGTGGCAAGTTCGGGCTTTGAGGATAATTAAATATCTTACCGGATAGAGAGCTCTTTTTGAGTCTGGCTCTGTAAATCCGGTCATAATGGAAGATATGGGCTTGAAAATCAGCAAGATGGGAGATATATTTTGTAAAAAATGAGGTGTGTTAAATGAAGATCATCCTGGCTCCGGATTCATTTAAAGGAACTTTTTCTTCCCTGGAAGTAATTCGATATCTGGAAGAAGCAGCAAAACGCCATCTTTCTCCGCTTGAAATAGTTAGAATACCGATTGCCGATGGAGGCGAAGGAACGGTAGACTGTCTTGTTACAGCAGCCAAGGGTGAATACAAAACAATTGGGGTAATGGGTCCATTATCTCAGATGCGTGTTAAAGCCAAATATGGGCTTATAAATGAAAGAACAGCGGTAATTGAAATGGCCCAGGCCTCGGGGCTTCCATTGCTAAAAGATGAGGAGAAGGATCCGTTAAATACAACTACTTATGGTACAGGTGAGATAATCAAAGCAGCTCTTGATGAAGGAATAAGGGATTTTATCATTGGTATTGGCGGTAGTGCAACCAATGATGGTGGAATCGGTGCGGCACAGGCCCTGGGTGTTAAGTTTCTTGATGAAAATGGCTGCCAGGTTGGATTTGGCGGTAAAGAACTGGGCAAGATCAGAAGAATAGTCCTGGATGATATTGATCCAAGAATTAAAGAAAGCTCCTTCACTGTAATATGCGACGTCAGCAATCCCCTCACGGGACCTGATGGTGCTACTGCTGTATATGGTCCACAAAAAGGAGTTGACAGCACATCTTTTGATATTCTTGAATCCGGTATGAAAAATTACGAGGCACTTATTAAGGAAACAATCGGAATCGATATGAGCCGAATCCCTGGCTCGGGGGCGGCCGGCGGCCTTGGGGCAGCTCTGGTTGCTTTCTTTGATGCGGAATTAAAGCCCGGAATTGATACCATCCTTGATTTTGTAGGATTTGAAGAATTGCTAGATGGTGCTGACCTTGTGGTGACCGGCGAAGGCAGGATTGATGGACAATCGGTGTATGGTAAGGTTCCTGTTGGCATCGGTAAACGATGTATGGCCAAAGATGTTAAAGTGATTGCTATTGTAGGGGGTATTGGCCCGGAAATTGAAAAGGTGTACGATTATGGTATATACAGTATTATGCCAACTGTAAACTCTCCTATGTCTCTTGAGGAAGCTTTGTCCAGAAGTGAAGAACTGCTGAAAGATGCTGCTGACCGCATGTTCAGATTTATAAAGCTTGGTATGATGCTGTAAATATTTAAAAGCATTTGAATAATTTGATTCCTTACAAGAATGATAATAATAAAATTAAAAAATCAAAGGAAGGAAGAGAAATATATGGGAAATCAATCATCAAATACCAGTCCGCAACTGGTGATGTATCTGAAGTCACTTCATAATTTGCCCGCTTTAAATATTCCTGAAGGATATGAGCTTAGATCGTTTATTCCCGGGGATGAGAAGGAATGGGAAAATATAATAAATGCATCATTCCGTTATCAGAGTGACTTTGTCAAGGAAATAATCAGCAAAGAATATTTTAAACCTGAACGCGTTAAGTTTATTTGTTGGGGCAATAAGCCGGTAGCCACTGCAACCGCATGGGAATCGAAGGATTATAGCAAAGAAGCAGGATACCTTCATATGGTAGGGGTTTTGCCGGAATATACAGGGAAAAAACTAGGTTATCATGTATCCCTTGCCGCTTTATATGAGATGGCTTCGGAAGGCAAAAAATCTGCTGTACTTCAAACCGATGACTTTCGTATTCCTGCAATCAAGACTTACTGGAATCTTGGTTTCAAACCAATGCTTGTACATGAAAACCAGGTTAAACGCTGGAATGATATATCTGTAAAACTTAATTTGCCCGAGCTGGCCAATGCGCTGATAAAGGATAAGTTAGTATAATAGATAACAATCGAGTGAAAAAAATTTATGGAGGTGAAGAACGATATGCCGCTAAAAATAGGTATTGTAGGAGCGAGAGGATTAAGTACGGTATTAGCATTTCAGTCGATGCCTGAAACAAGGGTGGTGGCGTTGTGTGATTTGAACCAGGATTTACTGGAAGAACAGTCAAAGAAGCATAATATACCGAAGACTTATAGAATATTTGAGGACATGCTGGAATCAGATATTGATGCGGTTGTCATTGCAACACCTATGCAGTGCCATGTTCCGCAGGCGATACAGGCTTTGGAAGCTGGTAAACATGTTTTGAGTGAGGTTACCGCCGGGGTTACAATGGATGAGCTGTGGTGGCTGATAGAGTGTGTAGAAAAATATAAAAAAGTGTATATGATGGCTGAAAACTACTGTTACATACCTGAAAACCAATTGATCCTGAATATGGTAAGACAGGGACTGTTTGGAGAGGTTTATTTCGGTGAAGGTGAATATCTGCATGATATAAAGAATCTGGCTGTGTATCCAAACGGTAAAACATCATGGAGAAAGTTCTGGCAATTAGGCAAAAGAGGTGCTTTTTATCCTACTCATAGTATCGGGCCGATTATGCAATGGTTTCAGGGCGACAGAATAAAATGGGTCATAAGTGTTGGTTGTGGCTGGCATACAGCGCCTGAGTTCAGGCAGGAGGATACATCCATTACACTTTGTAAGATGGAAAGCGGTAAACTTATAAAGATCAGGGTGGATTGCATATCCGAGAGACCACATAATATGAACTATTATTCACTTCAGGGAACAAAAGGCTGTTATGAGGCCGCCCGGGGTCTTGGTGATAAGCCAAAGATATGGCTTAAGGACATGGATGATAATACAGACAATGCAAAATGGAGACCATTGATGGAAGAGTTCTATGAGTATTTGCCCGATCGTTATAAAAATGCAACCGAGGATCAGAAAAAAGCCGGACATTGGGGTGCTGATTATTTCATTGTTCAGGATTTTGTCGATGCCGTATTAAATGGTACTAAACCCCCCATTGATGTGTATGATGCCTGTGAGTGGACTGCGGTAGGTTTACTTTCAGAACTATCGGTGATGAACGGAGGCAGAGCCATGGAAATGCCTGATTTCCGAAAAAGCAGCAGTATGGATGATAAAATTATAAAAATTTAGACATATCCAAAACAGTTGAAAGGAAATATAGAATATGGTAATATCATATTGAAGGACCGGGTTATATATGTGATAATGCTTAGCCGGTAAATATTATATTATAAATGTATAAGGAGGGTTTGATATGGCAAAATGTCAAGGCCGGGATACCGTTAGGGTTGGTATTATTGGATGCGGTGGCATAGCCAATGGTAAACATATGCCGGGGCTGGCCAAACTGGATTGTGTTGAGATGGTGGCTTTTTGCGATATTATCGAAGAAAGGGCGCAGAAAGCAGCTGCAGATTATGGAACCGAGGATGCAAAAGTTTATACGGATTACAGGAAGCTTTTGGAAGATAAATCAATCGATGTTGTACATATCTGTACTCCTAACAGATCTCATGGTTTTATAACCGTTGATGCCCTTGAGGCCGGCAAACATGTTATGTGCGAAAAACCTATGGCTAAAACCGCTGCCGATGCCCGAAAAATGGTTGAAACTGCAAAACGTACCGGCAAAAAACTTACTATAGGTTATCAAAACCGTTTTAGACCTGATTCTGAGTATCTCTATACTCTGTGTAGAAATGGCGAAC
>LFTM01000020.1 GCA_001513505.1 Clostridiales bacterium DTU092
TAATATAATTTTCATCATATTCTTTGAAATGATATTAAATAATATTAATTTGAATCACCGGCGCTCCAGGGCTAAGAACTTTTAAACATACATAATTAAATAATGCGCTACTTTTTTTATATTATGCGAACATATAGTTGCATCACCGAGAAAATTATGGTAAAATTTAAAAAACAATATTCGAAAGGGTTGTCCTTAATGGATTTACATACAAAGCTGAAGATTTTGGGAGCTGCCGCCAAATATGATGTGTCCTGCTCTTCAAGCGGAAGTTTCCGAAAAAATACAAATGGCCGGTTAGGTAATGCCAGCTTGCCAGGAATCTGCCACAGCTGGTCCGATGACGGGCGCTGCATATCATTGTTGAAGATACTGCTGACCAACTGCTGCGCTTTTAATTGTCTGTACTGCGTAAACCGCGCATCAGCGGATACACCCCGTGCAATATTTACTCCCGGTGAGGTAGCTGAGCTTACTGTAAATTTCTACAGAAGGAACTACATCGAAGGGTTATTTTTAAGCTCAGGAGTATTTAAAAATCCTGACTATACCATGGAGCTTATGCTCAGGACTGTAATAAAGCTGAGAAAAGAGTACTGTTTCAACGGATATATCCATATCAAAGCTATTCCTGGGGCGGATCCCATGCTGATCTGGGAAACAGGAAAATATGTTGACCGTATGAGCATCAATATCGAGCTTCCATCAAGCTATGGGCTTCAACTGCTGGCACCCCAAAAGAACAGGGATGTAATATTAAAACCTATGAAGTTCATCCATACCAGAATACTTCAAAGCAAAGAGGAAAAGAAACTTTTTAAATCCTCTCCCTCCTTTGTCCCTGCCGGACAGACCACGCAGCTGATTGTAGGCGCCACCGGGGACCACGATCTAAAGATTCTCCGCCTGTCGGAAAACCTCTATAAACGTTTTTCTCTCAAAAGGGTATACTATTCAGCTTATGTCCCTGTAACCCGGCATCCCAACCTTCCGGCTATTTCAAATCCCCCTTTGCTTCGCGAACACCGGCTTTATCAGGCTGACTGGCTTCTGAGATTTTATGGATTTACAGCCGGTGAGCTGCTGGACGAAAACCAGCCTCTCCTCGATACAGAGTTGGATCCAAAGTCAGCCTGGGCTCTTCGCAATCTTCACCTTTTTCCAGTCGAGGTCAATACTGGTGATTATGAAATGCTTATCAGAGTACCGGGCATAGGCGTAAAATCCGCCAAACGAATCATAGCAGCCAGGAAGTATAATACCATTGATTATGAAACATTAAAAAGGTTCGGGATACCCTTAAAAAGAGCACGTCATTTTATAACATGCAGAGGCAGGTACTATGGTGAAAGAAATATAACCGAAACCCATTTAAGGTATCTGTTAATGTCCGGAAGAACGGAAAAACACGAAACACACACGAAAGGTGAACAGCTTTCGTTCCAGTCCCTCTATCCTCATGCCTTTATCAGCAACGATATATGTACCATACTAACCGGGGAGATGTAAACGTTGATCTGTTATACTTACGACGGGAGCTTTGAAGGACTGTTGACTGCTATTTACGAAGCATATTACCGGCATGAACGTCCTGAAAAAATTCTAAAGGCTGACTGTCTGCAGCATAATCTTTTTGCCAAATATGTATATATAGATACCGATGAACGTAAAGCGCAGAAAGTCTATGATGCAGTGAAGCAGAAAATTTCCCCTGTGGCAGCTAAAAATATACTCTATGCTTTTCTTTCAGAAGATAATGAAGCAGGTACTTATATATATCGTTATCTGAAACTGGGCTGGAAAATTGGGAAACAAGTGGATTCTGCCGTAGCGGATTCCCGGGTCTTTCAAATACATACATTAAGCAGCAAAGTAAGAAGAGAAGCCGGAAGAATGCTGGGGCTGGTACGATTCCGTCTCCTTAAAAACGGAATATACTATGCTTCTATTGAACCTGATTACAATATACTAGGAATTATTGCTCTTCATTTCAAACGGCGTATGCCGGATCAGGACTGGGTAATTCATGATGTCAAAAGATCCACGGCAGTTTTCCATCATAATAGCGAATACATCATTGTACCTTTCGATTTCAACGGCCCGCTACCTTTGGGCCAAGAGGAAAGAGATTACCAGAGCCTCTGGAGGCAATATTTTATGGATATTGCCATAAAAACCAGGATCAATCCAAAATTACAGCGCCAGCATATGCCTCTGCGATACTGGAAGCACTTAGTCGAAATACCCGGGACGACAAAACAAAATTCACCTTAACAGTTTATCCTATTTTTCAATAATTAATTTGGGGTCAAAATCCAGGTAATCACAGGACACAAGATGGTAATTGATACCATCTATATAGCCCTCCGTTACACAGTTCAAGCTTGCACCGTGAAGATGGCCGAATACAACATGGCTAACAGGATATTCTTTAAGAAGTTGTGCCAATTGATTTTCAGCCCCCTTCTCATCAAACGGGGGATAGTGAAGAAGAACAATAATTTCATCAGCATTATCTGCACTGGCTAATGACAGTTTCAGCCTTTGTATTTCCCTGTTAAATATCTTTATATCATGCTCCAAATCTTCGCTATCCTCGAAAACCGCCCAGCCTCTTGTCCCGCAAAAAGTAATACCGTCCATGCTAATGCTATCGTTTTGAATGGCAAACATACCGGGTGGCAATACACTTCTTACCCGTGAAATCGATGACCACCAATAATCATGATTTCCCCTTATAATAATCTTACGTCCTGGCAATTTGCCAATGCTGTCGAGATCCGGCCCGGCCTCATCCAAATTCATAGCCCAGCTTATATCACCCGGTATAAGAACTATATCCTCAGAACCAATATTGTTCATCCAGTTAGACCTTATCCTGTCCCAATGATTTGTCCAGTGCTCACCGAAAATTTCCATTGGTTTCGGCCGGGAACTTGACAGATGAAGATCCCCAATTGCAAATACCTTCATATTTACATTCTCCTTATGAAAAAACCATGGTGCAAAGCATCACGGTTTTTTCAAGATAATATCAAACCCATTATACAGACGTAAACGTAATTATACCAGCCCTCTTTTTGAGAATTCCTGGATTACCTCCTCCTGGACCTCCTGGGAAGTTTTTGAAACATCATCAATGGTTAAGCTTATGTATACACTATTGGATTTACTATAATAATCCTTAAGATGGGCGGCCCACTCATTATATTCCTTTAACCGTTTTACAATAGTCTCCTCATTGTCATCATCCCGGACTCTCAGCGGAACTTTACAATCGGGGCATTGGGTATATCCGTCATTTACATGATATATTTTCCTGCAATTCGGGCATATTCTTCTGCCCAATAAACGGTACAGGATAACCTCCTGGGTTACATTTAAATCCAGAACAACATCAACCTTCATATTCACAGAACTCATCATTCTGTCCAGAGCCTGTGCCTGGCTTATAGTACGGGGATAACCATCAAAAATTATCCCTTTGGAATCTTTTAGCTTCTCTATTGCATTCTCAACAACACGGTTGGTCACATCATCCGATACAAGTTTACCTTCATTAACCACCCGAACCTCCTGATATAATGGATGGTCGGGATTCTTAAGAATTTCTCGGAACAAGTCTCCTGTAGATATATGAACAAGCCCAAAGCGTTTCACCAAATATTGGGCCTGCGTTCCTTTACCTGATCCCGGTGGTCCCAGCATTACTATATTCACAAATACCACTCCTTCTATATATCATTATTTTATAATACTACCATAATTATTTTATCATACTCAAAGTTTAAAATACCAGAAAATCATATTCATACCAAATAACACTACATCAATTGTCTTTCATGGTTCTTTTTCTGCCAAATCTTAACTTAACGGTCAATACCCTATCCGTTGAAAAAATTCTTCCTGCGATAAGAATCAATATGATAAAAACTGCCAGCATGTAGATTATACCATTAAATACGATATTATAATTCCCCAGCAGTATATTCTGAGAAGCCAAAAACGGATGACTGAAAGGTATAAGCAATACCAGGGCTTTAACCGGCAGGGAAAGAGAGTTTATATCGGAAAACATGGATATAAAATACGGAATCATAATTAGAAACATGAGTGGCAATATCATGGTCTGTGCACTCTTTAAATCGTCTACCATGACACCCAGGATAATGGCTAAACCAAGAGCACATAATATCGCCAAAAATAATGATATTCCCAATAATACAAAATCATTTGGAGTAAACTGAAGCCCCAGCTGTTGTATTAGTTCATTTGCCTGTCCGCTGCTGGGCATATTCCCCATAAGTCCGCTCATATAATACCTGAAACCCAGCATATATATCCCGGCAGATATTAATCCAATCAGTCCCGAAGCGGCCATCTTGACTATTACAATATAGTTTCTGCTAATTGGAACAGTAAGAAGTGTTTCCAGTGTCTTATCCTGTTTCTCCAGAGCTATGGCTGATAGTACCATCTGTGAGGAATAGAGGATAATCATCATTAAAATTATCGGAACAAATATTGACTGGGAATAGACTATGCTGCTTACTTCTGCAGCCGAGCCGGCTGCCATTTTGTCCCGGACGATAACAAAGTCAGTGCTTTTAATTGGGTTTTTCAAATTGTCGGGATCGATATCAGGGAATTTTTCCTTCAAAAAACTGTTTGATATATATCTGTTTATTTCACTTATTACCCCTTCAACCAAAGCTGTGCTGGCTGAACTGCTGATCGAAAAACTTCGTATATATGTATAAGCTTCTATGTTTTTAAATTCAAATTGTGAGGCAGCCTCGCTAAATCCTTCAGGAATGACTATAAGCAGATCCAAATTATTCCCACTGGCATATTCCAGAGCAGCCGATTTATCCTTTTCTTCCAGAAGGTTTGTTTTAAAACCTGCATATGATAAGTTTTCAATCAATACTTTGGATTCCTGTGAGCCGTCAAGATCAACGATATATACATCCCTTTCAGCAGCAACCTTTTCAATCTCAGACTTTGCAATAACACCTATGAAATAGAACAATCCGGTTGTGAACAGTAAAGACACAATTAGTTGAAAGGTAATCATTTCCTTTATTTCTTTTTTCAACAGATTGACGAATTTATTCATTGTACTAACCCCCTGAACACTTCTTCCAGATTCTGTGCTGAATATTCTCTCTTCAGCTCTTCGGGTTCTCCAATTTCCAAAATCTCACCTTTATCTATTATTGCAACCCTGTCGGATAAGAAATCTATTTCCAGCATATTGTGGGATGAAAGAAGAACTGAAATTCCTTCCTGAACAAAACTCCTTATTATTTCCCGGATCTCAAGGGAATTTATAACGTCAAGGCCGGAAGTGGGTTCATCCAGTATAGCCAGCCTCGGTTTGGTCATCAGCGCTCTGGCCAGCAATAGTTTTCTCACCATACCTTTACTGTAACTGCCCACCTTGTCTTTTAATCTGTCCCGGAATCCTACAATACTGACTGCCCTTTCAATAAACTCATCAAATTCTTGTTTATCCTCAGCATAAAACCTTGCCATGAATTTTAGATAGTCAATACCCGTAAGGTTCTTATACGCTCCAGCTTCTTCGGGCAGATATGTTATCCTTTCCCTTATCTTTTGGGGATTTTTCTTTAAATCCAATCCCATTACCTCCACCCTTCCACTGGTAGGAGTAAGAAGGGTGGCTACAATCCTTAAGGTTGTAGTCTTTCCCGCACCATTTGGTCCAATCAAGGCAAAGATTTCACCTTTTTTTACCTCAAAGCTGATGCCTTTTAGCGCCTCTCTTTTCCCGTAATTTTTCTTTAAATTCTCTACTCGCAGAATAATATCATCCATAATACCATTATCCTCCCAACATTTTATGCTGAACCCGCTTACATGCGATTGCTATATATTAACGTTTTGAGCAATCGATGCCAGATCACATGCCGACAACCAAAAATAAATAATAGAAAATATAACAAAAAAATTTTACCATATTAAATGAAAAAATACAATTGAATATACATTTATGATAGCGTCAAGATACTCTGGGTTTTTGAAAAAAGTATTCCCCCTGTATCTATCTTTT
>LFTM01000146.1 GCA_001513505.1 Clostridiales bacterium DTU092
TGTGGGGTTCCTGGGACCTAACGGTGCCGGTAAAACCACTACCATCAAACTTATCTTGGGCTTATTAAAAATTGATGAAGGAAAAATAACCATATGCGGACACGACATTGTAACGGATTTTGAAAATGCCATGGAAAATGTAGGAGGCATTATAGAAAATCCCGATCTGTACAAGAGAATGACCGGCAGACAAAACCTCGAATACTTTGCCAGCATGTACAAGGATGTGAATAAAGATCATATAGACGAAGTTGTTAGGCTGGTAAAGATGTCGGAACGTATCGATGACAGGGTTAAAACATACTCACTTGGTATGTGTCAGCGTGTAGGTATAGCCCAGGCACTGCTGCACCGGCCCCGTCTCCTGGTGCTGGACGAACCCACCAACGGACTGGATCCGCTTGGGATCAAGGAACTGAGGGATCTGCTCAAGTACCTTGCCAAGGAAGCCGGCATAGGTGTGTTTGTATCAAGCCATCTTTTGTCTGAGATGGAGCTCATGTGCGACCGGATTTATATAATCGACAACGGTGAGATTATCGGTGAAAAGAGCATAAACCAGATCGACGATTCAGAAGAGGCCCCAGTATATCAATATGTATTTGTTACGGATAACAACGAAATGACCTATGAATACATGAAGAGTCTTGATATAAACTGCGAATTGAAAAGTGATGGTGTTGAAATCGTCATGAAGAGCAGCGAGATCCCGAATATTGTAAAAGCACTGGTAAACAACGACATAGGAATCTATGCTGTAAATCAGAAGAGGAGATCTCTTGAGCAGGATTTTATATCCATTACAACCGGAAGCAAAACTCAGATAAGATAATTTTAAAACTATGAACTGGGAGAGGATGTTGTTATGAAATTCTTAGGCCAGATAAAAATGGAAATTTTAAATATATTAAGATCAAGATTTCTGCTTATCATATGTATACTGGTTACAACAGCCAGCATAGTGATTCCGGTCCTCAATTTCGTTTTAGAATCGAATAGAACCGAGGATGGCGGAGGAGGTATTGTCCGTCCCCTGCCCATTGACGGAGTTATTTATTCCAGGGCAGCAATGAAGTACCCTCCCGATATGGGACAGGATCCCATTATAGTGGATGGTGTTAAAATCGAGGCGGATAATCCGTTTTACTGGCATATCAAGGGATTACAGCAGGAAATGAATGCGATGGAAACTGATAAAAACCGGTTTTCAGAACCAGAGGTTTTGGATCTGGTACTTTCCATGATGGAGGAAGAGATCAAACTATATGTCAGCTTTGCACAACATGTTGTCAAACCCACCGACTACCGGGTGGAATTAGGCTGGCGAAGTGTAAGCATTGTGCATGAAAAGTTTATCTACGAGCACAATGACGTTCGGGAAGACTGGCTTCTGGAAGCTGCAATGTACAAAATGGGCGTAAATCCCGATACCTTTAAGGAGAAATATATAGAGATCACACCCGAACAAAAACTTGCTGCTATTGACAAACTGGAAGATAAAATAAACAACCTGAAAAGTATTGTGGAAAACAATGATTTCCCGAAATATATAGAATGGCGGATCGAGCAGGAAAATGAAAACATCGCAAGCCTGGAAGAACAAATCGCTATTCACGAACAGGCCATTATTGACAATCCTTCCCAGGAGGAAAGTCTCAGCAGCATTATAGAGGATCTGAAAAGACAGATTGAAATGATAAAAACCAATACAATTCCAATATTGGAATATAGACTTGAGCGCAATATCATCCCCGGGGAGGATGTATGGCAGAACTCTGCCCTTGCTGACATCGAAAGCAGCAGGAACCAGATATCATGGATAAAAATACTCAGCGAGGAAGAATTCTTTAAGGATCCGTGGCTTGTGCAGCAGCATGGAAGCTACCAAAACTATGTCAACAGCATGCAGTCTCAAATTGATGAATTGAACAAAATAATACTCATTGCTCAGAACTCCCTGGATGCTGATAAACCCGATATGAAATATATACCAAGGGGCGCAAGGAACAGAACCGTCAGTTTTCTGGACTACTCGGTTTTTGTTGCCCTGCTGGCGGTACTTCTGGGCGGATGGCTCATGGCCAGCGAGTTTCAGCAGGGTACCATCAGACTGCTGTTGATCCGTCCCAAAACCCGTACAAAAATACTGACAGCCAAATTCGTGGCAGCTTTACTGATATGCCTTGGCATCTATATGGCAGGAAGCATTCTCAACATGGTAACCAACGGGATATGCTTCGGCTTCTCAGACTTCATGTATCCCAACTACACGGTTTCAGGCGAGATCAACTTCTTTGCATATTACTTCCCGAAAATGCTTGCCTGCATTATAACCATCCTGTTTGCCTATACCGGCGCCTTTATGCTTTCCGTTGTTATTAAAAATGCCGCCGTTGCCATTGCCGTTCCAATCGCCGGTTTTATAGGCAGCAGCATAATAATGGGTGTATTTACCTATAGCAGAGCCATGAACTGGATTGCCTACACCCCTATACCCTATATACAGCTTTCATCCTTCTTTGTTCCACATTCTGCCGTACAATATATTATACAAAGGGGTACCCCGCTTAACCTGACTTATGGTATAATAATGCTGTTGGTTCTGTCTGTATTATGCACCGTCACATCTGTATTTGTATTTAAAACCAGAGATATAACAAATTAGAGAGGGTAGTCGAATGGAAGGGAACAACTCATTCTTTGATTCCTATAAAAAGAAGATAGCAGAGGAAAGTTTACCCCAGGAACCTTCCTCTGCTGCTGATAGTCAAAAACCCAGTATGAAATACGAAATTGAAAGCGGTTTTGTCAAACCGGAGAAAAAAACCTCTGCAGATGTTGCTCCGGCCAGCAAAAAAACAAAGAGAATCATTACGTATGCTGTCGTCGGGGCTGTAGTACTGCTCGTTATTGCAATAGGGGTTTACTTTCTTATGAACCGGGACATCGAGGTGGTAGATCTTACCGACTGGACGGAAAATAACGCACAGCTATGGGCAAGGGAAAACGGTGTCATCCTGCAGATCGAAGAGGAATACAGTGACGAAGTTGAGGCAGGCAAGGTAATTTCCCAGAGCGTACCTGCAGGCAGCAAAATCAAAAAAGGCGATTTTATTAAGCTTACCGTCTCGCTAGGACCCGATCTGTCAGTGACATTCCCCATCCCGGATTTCTTGTCAATGACCAAAGAAGAAGTGGAAGCATGGGCAGCAGAAAATCACATGACCAAGGTCCGTATAACCACCGAATACAGTGATGAAGTTGAAGCAGGAAAGGTTATAAGGTACGAGATCAATGATGAAAGGGTTGTTGATGAGGTAAGAAGGGATACACCCATTTATATCGTTGTATCCAAGGGGCCTGAAGATGAAACAGCCGCTACCATCACCGTTCCCAACTTTAAACAAATGGCTATTTCTGAATGCTATGCATTCGCCACTGAAAATGAAATAATTCTGACCGTTGAAGAACAGTATGATGATTATATCCCCGCCGGATCCGTGATTTCGCAAAGCGTTAAACCCGAAGAAAAAGTCAGCAAAGGAACCGAGATCGTTCTTGTGGTTTCCAAGGGTAAGCTGATCACCATACCCGATTTTTCAGGCTATTCCAAGGAAAAGGCAACAGCCGTTGCCGGTCAGCTAGGCATCCCTGTCACCATCACGGAAAAATATTCGTCACGTCCGGTAGGCGCATTTATTTCCCAAAGCATTAAAGCCGGTTCGGAGTATAATACAGGGGATATACTGGAGATCTGCTATTCCCTGGGCAATGAAGTCGTACTGCAATCCTTCGTCGGACAAACCCGGGATGCAATTGAAAACTGGGCCAAGAAACTGAATGCCCTGGGCGCCGGCATAAAAATCAAAGTGGTCAGCACACCAAGCAACTCGCCTAAGGGAACGATTATTCATCAGGACAAGTCCAATACGGTGGTCAGTGTAAATACCACCATAAACATAACCGTATCCTCGGGTAAGATCGTTTTTGTTCCGGATTTCGTGGCTCCCCAGGGTTCGGGTTATGACGTGGCAATTACAAGGGAGAAAGCCATTGCCATGTGCGAAGAACTGAACATTGTGCCCATTTTTGAAAAGGCCAGTAAATCGGGCAGGCTGCCCGGAGAAATCTGGTCCCAGAGCATAGCGGCCGGCACAGAGGTAACCGAGGGAACCAAAATTGTTCTGAAATATGTTCCCACTGAAAAGGTAAAGGTACCTAACTTCATAAATATGACCAAAGAAGAGATTATGGCGGGCAACTACAATCGGATGTTCGACATACGGTTTGAGATGGGTACGGAATATCGGGAAGGATATGCAGGCAAGGTATACCAGCAGTCCCTGACTGCCAACACCTATGCGACATCCGGCAGCGTCATCACGTTGACCATAGGGCCCGACCAGCCTCAGTTTCCGCCGCCGGCTGATGAATAAAACACTGCCTGTATAAAAACGGCAAAAATATATTATGAGGTGATGATGCAATGGAAGATAAAATTAAGGTTTTCTTAACCGCCCGTGACACAGACGACAGACTGACCGAGAAACAGCCCCTGACTTTTGAGGATGACCCGGAGGGCATAGAGCTG
>LFTM01000243.1 GCA_001513505.1 Clostridiales bacterium DTU092
TCCTGATATCCCATGTTAGGATCTCCCGATATAATGCGTCCTATATGTGCACCGATGGTAAGAGCTGCATCATTGCCTGAGGGAAGCATAAGGCCGATAAGAAGATTTTTCAGGGTTATTTCTTCTTCCAGATCTATACAGGCCAGGCTGCTGCCCTTTGGAGTTAAGATAGCCTCGTCACCCACCGTAACAGTTTCGTCCAAATCTCCATATTCAATAGCTAAAAGGGCGGTTAAAACTTTTGTGGTGCTGGCAGGATACAACTTTTTGTCCTTGTTTTTTTCAAATAGCACTTTACCTGTTTCCTGTTCAATCAGAACTGCTCCTTCAGCTTCCAGCTCCAGTATGGAAGAAGTTTCTGTTTGTTCATTTTCGTCAGTTTCGTCATTAATATTGGGGTCATTGATATCAATTTCATTGTTTTCTATCGATTCACTGTTCTCGTTCTGATTTTGTTGGGTTATATCCTCATTGACCAAAGCTACAGCAGGGTTAACATGAAATAATGATGCTATAATTAGTATAAAAACTAAAAAACGTTTCATTACCAAAACTCCTTGTTTTGAGTATTTGTCACATAATTGAACAATAGAAGGACAGATCAATTTTTAGTATAGCAGATTAAGACTACGGTTGTACAGAATAAATTAATATTATCTCAATTATGTTTTCAATAATTCGCTTATTTTCCAAAAAGTTTATATGAAAAAAGGAAACTTGATTAATTTATAGAATATATTGGATAGAATAATACAATGAATACGAAAGGTGGGGAACATGCTGCAACTTGACAGGCACCAGAGTAAAGTCTTGCTGGTAATGTTAACTGTCCTGGTGTTATTGGCAGGTGTGTATGTTTTCAAAAACCTTGGTATTTTTCATATTGGTAATACAGACAGTGTCATAGAATATGGACAGAGGGATTTGCTCATTGATACTCAGACGGAGGGAGAAGGAGCAGAATCAAATAATACTGATGGTGTTGAACAAAGCCAATCTTCTGAAAAAACAAATGAACCTCCTCAGAAAATAAAGGTTTACATAACGGGGCAGGTTAAAAACCCCGGAGTAATAGAGGTTGAAGAAGGCAGCCGCTTGGCAGACGTTGTAGAACTGGCGGGAGGGGCTCTTGAAAACGCCGATTTAATGAGGGTTAACCTGGCTTTAAAGGTTAAAGATGAGGGAATGTACTATATTCCCGAAATTGGTGAAGAAATTCAGGAGCAGGATATGCAAGGTATATATGGTGGAGCCGGAAATGAGTCTTCCGGTTCATATTCGGGAGCAGATCAGAAAGTAAACATAAACACAGCCGATGAAGCTATGCTCGATACCCTCCCGGGAATTGGTCCCAGCAAGGCCCGGCGGATTATAGAATACCGAAATCAAAATGGACCTTTCCAGTCAATAGAAGAAATAAAAAATGTGTCGGGGATCGGAGACAAAACCTTTGAGCAGTTGAAGGATTTAATTACTGTTAAATAGCCTGTAAACTACAGGATACAGTTGTGGGACAGGCCCTCTGCTAAATTGATTTTAGAAGGGGCTTATGATAAAATGAACCTGTATCAATAGGTACAGGTCATAAAAAAGGAGTGACAAGAAAATATGCCAAAAAGACTACTGTTAGTGGATGATGAACCTGCGATTATAAAAGGTCTTAAGTTCAGTCTGGAACGGGATGGGTATGAGATTGATGCTGCTTATGACGGCGAGGAAGCAATACAGATGTTTAACGAGCGTCAGTACGATCTGGTGGTGCTGGACGTGATGCTTCCAAAACTCGATGGTTTGACGGTCCTGCAACGAATCCGTGAGAGGTCTACTGTACCTGTTATTATGCTGACCGCCAAGGGCGAAGACATGGATAGGATATTGGGGCTGGAATATGGTGCTGATGACTATTTAACCAAGCCGTTTAACATACTGGAGCTAAAAGCCAGGATAAAGGCTATTTTCAGACGGACCGGCGATGTACGAAACGATCGCCAGATCATTCAGGTTAAGAATATGACTATAAATTTAGCAAACCGAAGCGTGACTATAGATGGGAAGGAAGTAAACCTAACCGCAAAAGAATTTGATCTGTTGCATCTTTTTGCGACAAACCCGGGTAAGGTATACAGCCGGGAGAATTTGTTGGAGATTATTTGGAAATATGATTATTTAGGTGATGTGAGAACTGTAGATGTTCACATACGAAGATTACGGGAAAAAATAGAGAGAAACCCAAGTCAGCCTGAGTTTATTTTTACTAAGTGGGGGGTAGGATACTACTTTGCCAACAAATAGAAATTTTGTTCCCAGCTTTCGCTGGCAAATTGTTATAACATATTTACTCATTATTGTAGTGGGGTTCATCATTACAAATGTATCGGTTTTGAATATCCTGGGAAGATATATGATCAATAGCAAAAAGGAAACATTCAGGCTATATGCCAATTGGATTGCCCAGATTATTTCTTACGATTATGCCAGTGGTGATCCCGATATACTTTCCGGTATAGGATATGATATTCAGGACTTTGGGGAAGAGATATTTAACAAGGAAAGGGAATCCACACGTATTCTTGTATTGAACAAAAACGGAGTAGTGGACTATGATTCTTACAATATAATCAGCGGGCCTGATAGTCTTTTAAAACAGAATCTCAGCAAGAATTTCCCTGAGGTTGTCCATGTATTAAACGGTGAAAGTGTTGAGCCGCGGGAGCTGTATATTCGGCCCGGTAACTCCAGTGATTCAAAGCTGGTGTTATACAGCTATGCACCCATACAGCATGAAAAACACGGAATAATCGGCATGGTTATTATATCCACGTCATTATCGGGTATCGAGCAGATGCTGAATGAGGTTAAAACAAGGATGGGAACCTATTCTATAACCGTTGCTGTTTTGATCATATTAACCAGCTATTTGGCATCCGGCTTTATAACTCAACCTATTAAACAGTTAACAGATGTTATCAGAAAGATGAGTCAGGGCCATTTGGACCAAAGGGTAAAAATAAGTGGCAGCAGAGAATTAAGACAGCTGGGTGAAGCATTTAATATAATGAGTGAAAAGCTGGAAAACCTTGATAGAGCCCGTAATGAGTTTGTGTCAAATGCATCTCACGAGCTGAAAACACCATTAAGCGCTATTAAAGTATTAACAGAATCCCTTATTCATATGGAAGCGGATGATCCCTCGGTTTATAATGAATTTTTAAATGATATAAATTCTGAAATTGACAGGCTGAACACCATTATTAGTGATTTGCTGACACTGGTTAAAATTGATACTGAAGAAGTGCAGCTGGATCAGGAGCCTGTAGATTTGGTCAAACTGGTAAATAACACATTGAGAAGATTGCAATTACTGGCACAGCAAAAGCATATCACATTGGAATCATACTACGATGATCATTTAACCGTATCTGGAGACTCCGTTAAATTGCAGCAGGTCGTAAGCAATATTGTGGATAATGCTATAAAATACACACCGGAGGGTGGCAGAGTAACGGTAGAAGTATACGAAAATTCCGGAAATGCGGTTGTTAAGGTCAGCGACACCGGAATCGGTATTCCTGCAAAAGACCTGCCGCATATATTTGATAGATTTTTCAGGGTTGACAAAGCCAGATCCAGGGCTACCGGTGGTACCGGTCTGGGCTTGTCCATAGCCCACAAGATCATCTTATTGCATGGCGGGAATATACGTGTTGTAAGTGAAGAAGGAAAAGGTAGTATTTTTTACATAGAACTGCCGCTAAAGGTTTAAAATGGCGTGCAGTTGTTGTTTTTGTTAGACTTACTTAAATATTTTGTAAAAATACTATATTATACTGGTAATCGAACGATTGCCATATAGGAAAGGGAAACTGTATGAACAGATTAAAGAAAGTGACTGTATTTTCGTTTATAATTTTAATATTGTTAGGTGTTATGGGATGTAATTCCATACTGGACAGAATAATATCCCGTGAAGGCAGAAACGATCTGGATACAGATAATAAACAGGATGAGAAGTATATAAATCCGGAGATTCAGATTAGCGAAGTAGATGTGACTCTGTATTTTAAACATTACCTGGTAGATTATCTGGTTCCTGAGAAACGAAAAGCTCAAAAAGGGAAGCAGTCTATAGAGTATGTCATTGTGAATGAAATCCTGAAAGGGCCTATGCAGGTTGAGCGTGTAGCCATAATGCCATCCAACGTAAAGGTTATGGATGTTACACGGAAAGGTGATACAGTTTTTGTTAACCTGAGTGAAGAATTTACACAGGATATCGATCTTACGGCTTTGCCCGGTATGGACAGACTGCCGGAGGAACAAAAGCCGAACGTATTGGCCAAAATGAAGCAGTTGTCTATTTATTCGATTGTAAATTCCCTTACCGAACTGGATGGGGTTAACAGGGTAAAGATACTGGTCAACAACCGATCGCTTACCTATGATGAAATAGGAGCTGAACTTATAGCGTCAGAATTGCCGAATGTAGATGTGGATGCTCCTGTTATGGCTATTACCAGGAATAAAGGTTCTATATTGAGCCCGGCTGACGCGATTCGGGAAGTGTTCACCGCCCTTAATGAAGGGCCGGACTGGAATCGTATTGATGCCTTTTTAACCCGGGTAAATCCTGATGGGAGCGAGAGACCATCCATTGAAGAACTGCAAAAATCATATACGGCATATGTTTCAGCATTGGAGTTTCAGGACGACTTTATAGAAGGCGAGGAGATTAAACCCGATGGAGAAGCTTTCGTTGCAGTGACATATGCCATAAGATATGCAAACGGCAAGAAGGAGAGCAGGGAGGGCGATCTTTTCAGGGTAATAAACGAGGAAGGGATTTGGAAGTTGAAGTTACCCGGTTTCTTTGAAAGCAATGCTGAATAAGCTTTATACTGCAGATGAATTTAGGGAGGGAAAAAGTAAAGAATTTTGCTAGTACGAGAAGGTAAGGTGATAGAGATTGGAGTTGGCAAGAAAGGGGGGAGTGCAGTGAAGAGCATTATCTGGGTGACGGCCGTGGCAGCAATGCTAATGTTTTCTATTGTTATGCTAACCTCCTGTGATGGTGAAGAACTGGGAATCCAGAACGATGAAAAGAGTGAGGAATCCGCTGAGATCAGTTCTGAAAAAAGCGGCAGCAGTAGCAATGCAGACCATGGCAGCTTATACAAAGATGTAAACAAAGATATATCTGACGATGGATTGAGCTTACAATACAATTTTTCAAACCAATCCACCGTTTATTCGACTAACTCTTTACTGTACTTTTTTAATAGAGATGGAAACAGACTGGAATGTGAAAAGCGAATTGTTATAGCAGGAGAATCAGAACACATTCTTAAGAAAGCTATTGAGCAATTAGCGCTGGGACCAAAGGTAAAAGGCTTGGAAGCTGTAATTCCCGAAGGGGTAAAGGTGGAAAAAGTCGAATGTTACAACAATATAGTAAATGTGTACCTGTCAAAGGAATTTTTAGAGGCAAAGGATCTTCTTATAGCAAGAGCTGCTTTGGTAAATACCGTTCTGGGTGCAAAACCTGAAGCAGACTATGTTAAGATATATGTTGACGGTTATGAACTGACGGATAACGGGAAAGAGGATGGACTGGTTCTTGGTTTGCTGTCCAAGTATCCGGAAGGGCTTGAAGAGATTAAAGCTCGTGAATTTGAGAAGTTTTCAGGAAAGGATATTGTTCATATTTACAGGGAAATTTATTTTCAGGATCAGAACAGAAGATTTTTAGTCCCCGAAATCAGACACATTGTAGTCAAGCAGGGAGGCGTTGCTGAAGCAGTGGTGGAAGAGCTGCTTAAAGGTCCATCCATACAGGATCATGGGTTATATCCCACAATGCCCAAAGGGACTCAGCTATTGGATATTAATTATGTTGAGGACTCTCAATCATCCAAAGGAATAGAACTATATTTTTCCAAGGAGTTTGACTCAGCTTTTGACAATGAGATAAACTCTGAATTCATGATGATAGGATCTTTGACACACAGTCTGACAGGATTGCCGGGAGTTGATTGGATAAAAATATACTATCAGAATGAGAAGGGCGAATATGTAGATACACCGATTATGACATTGGATTTGCAAAGGAAATTTGGGAAAGATAGCCTTCCATTTTTATTAGGCAGAAGGATAAAAGTGTATTTCAGTGATAAGGACGTTATGAATCTGGTTCCGGAATACAGGGTAATAAGTCAGAGTTCCGAGGATGTTGCCACTGAAATAATGAATGAATTGATTGAAGGGCCTATGGAGGATGAGCATATAGGAGTAATACCGGAGCACCTTACAATCGATGATGTATCAGTGTGGATCGAGAACAAAACTGCCTTTGTGAATCTGCCATCAAGTATTAACGGTCCGAGACTGGGAAGCACAGGCGAAACCATGGTTTTATACTCAATCGTTAACTCATTGACAGATCCTGTTAATGCCGAAAATGTAAAGCAGGTACAGTTTCTGGTTGACGGCAAGTACGTTGAAGAATTTGGGAATATGTCTCTTGCCGAGCCATTTGTTCGAAATCCTGCTTTGATAAAAGAATAGTGTATTTCCGGTAAGTATTTATTATTATTTGCAGAATAATGATATAATTCTGGGGAAATAGGGATGTAAGCGATTTACATCCCTTTTTTATTTGTATCCGGCAAAATGATTGCGGATAAAAGTTTTATTGAGAACAACCGCAATAAACATATTTAAATTTGAAGAATATTATTCCAGCCACTGGAGTTCCAAGGCTAAGAGCCTGTAACACTTGCTCCGGGGCCTTCATCAAACTCGCTTCGCTCAAACAGTGATTCGGCCTTATCCTCCACTGCGTTAACAGGCCCTAAGTCTTTCCGCAAGGTGGCTTCCATAATATTCTTCAAATAAGAAAGATACGCAGTATATTGCTTAATGTCAGAGGATTGTTTATAATGATGCATAGTTTAATTTTTGAATCTTCCTGTTTTTTATTGGATTGATTGGAGAGGACGAATTGTTATGGGGATCCTTAGAAAGCAGCTTAAAGAATCATGGAACATTCTTAAAAGCTTTAAGGGTAATGCCAGGGGATGTTTGATTGTGGAGCCCTTATGGGGAATACCTTATAATCTTTTTATTCCTTATGTATCGGTATATATGCTGGAACTGGGGTGTACCGATCGGCAAATTGGAATAATAGCTTCTGTAAGCCTGTTTTTTCAGGTGCTTTTTTCTTTTATTGGCGGATATATTACCGACAGGCTTGGAAGAAAGCGAACATCATTAATATTTGATCTTATCGGGTGGAGTGCTGCTGTTCTGATATGGGCTGTTGCAAAGAATTTTTATTATTTTTTGGTAGCGGCTATTATAAATAGTTCATTCAGAGTTGTACATACATCATGGACCTGTCTGTTGGTGGAGGACACCGAACCCGATGAGAGGGTGCATGTATATACCTGGTTGCAGATAGCGGGATTGCTGGCCGGTTTTTTTGCGCCGGCAGCTGGTTTATTTGTTAAGAACTTTGGTGTGGTCCCGGCTATGAGAGGGCTTTATCTTTTTGCTTTTGTATCAATGACCGGTATGTTTTTTATAAGGAATCAAATAACCCATGAAACCCGTATAGGTATTTTGAAGATGCAAAGTGCGGGAAAGTTTAGTTTTGTTGCAATATTTGGTGAATATAAGGAGATCTGTATTCAACTAATAAAAAATTCCCAGGCCTTAATTGCCTTTGCATTGATGGTGTTAAATAATATACAGATAACGTTACGCAGCTCATTCCAGGCAATTCTTTTAACAAAAGGACTGGAATTGCCCGAGTCAACCATTGGCATATTTCCGGCAGTTACATCTGCTGTAATGCTGTTTATCTATCTGTTTGTCATGCCGGCACTGGGCAGACTCAAAGTAACCCATCCTCTTTGTTGGGGCTTTATATTGTCGATAATAAGCAATGGAATTTTGGTCTTGTCTCCTCAGGGGAAATTCTATATTGTGGTCATTTCCACATTTATTGGAGCTGTAGGCGGGGCAATGATATATCCTTTTATTGAGTCCCTGGTAGCCAACAGTATAGACAACGAAAACAGGGCTAAAACCATGGCTATTCTTTATGTGGTTGTGTTAGGAATTTCAGCACCATTTGGATATATAGGCGGAGTGTTATCATCAATTTCGGCAAGACTCCCCTTTGTACTGGTGATTATGACCTTTGGAATCAGTCTGATACTGCTTCGCTATGTTGATGGAGTACAAAAGCGAAAGCGGTCTGATATTGTTGCGGATTTGTGAAAATAATAAACATATCTGTCTCTGTCTGTCTGTAAAGAATAGGGCTTCATTTTAGGTTTTACAAATGTTTCATAATATTATGATTGTCCCACAAAAAGCTAGAAAATATAAACAAATATAGCAAAATATGATA
>LFTM01000085.1 GCA_001513505.1 Clostridiales bacterium DTU092
TAGTTATATACCATGTCTTTGGAACCTTCACAGAATAAAGGCCGGATGAACCGGCATCCGCTTTTTTAAGAATCTGCTGCGCTAAAAAAAGACCCGTACTTTTACCACCGATTTTGCCATGACTGCCTTCCGGAAAGATTAGATGTGTGACAATATCATAAAAATCATTGACTTCTATATGCGGCCGGGCGATTGAAATAAATTCCAGTTTATCCGATAAAAAGCGCCGAATAAGGGCGACAGTAAGCCAATGTTCGGCAGGAGAATAATAGGATTTGCTATATGCACTGATATTTCTATAACGGGTAATGGCTTCTATTATTTCACTAACCGATGCATCTATCCGGTCAACACTCTTTATCAAAGAGATTGTTTTCTCTTCCTGAATCCATCTTTTTAGTCTCATTGAAATTTCATTTGGGCTCAAATGCCTTGAAGCGACCTCAAATGTTTTTTCGGATATCTGTATCAAATCGGCTTGCGGCAATTTTTCCAGAGGATAATTCAGTTCTGAGTCAAAAAGCAGCTTTGACTCAGAACTGAATTGCCACAGTATTTCTTCGGCTTCTTTGATACCGCTTTTCAGGAGATAATGTATCATCTTTCTGCAAATATTGAGCAGCATATCCTGATCTGTTTTTACCAGAAGATCGACAATTACAAACCATTCATAATTGGAACCACTCTTTTCACCAGGGATATACCTGGAACTGTCCCATTCCTGCATAACTTGCTTTATATGACGCTGCAGCAATGTTTGTCCGATGCGATCAGCAATTGCCCGAATGAGTTTTTGTTCCTTCTCGAGAAAATATCCCTCTTCACTCTTTGGAATCTCTTCGATATAAACGACTTCGATGGTTCCAACCAATTTGTCGTCCATCCTGATATCGCAGCTTTCCAAATATGGTGATGTCCAAAAATCAGGCAACTGATAACTGCGATTCTGGTATACAATTCGTACACGACAGATCTCAGGATATTGAAAGCCTGAAGGAATCGCCTTTATCAACTGATTAAAAATCTCAGCAAGGGATAGCCTTTGATTGCTCAAAATCTCATCCACCAGATAAAGGCAATTTAATTCCTTCGCTCTCTCCATTAAATTGTCCAATGAATAGTCATTGAAAAATGTATGATTATTCATTCCATGACACCTTTAGCAATTTAATTTTTAATCTCCGTTACTTATACCCATCCGCGCATTTTAACAGCCTGTGCTACACGGCTAACGGAAATGACATAAGCTGCATCCCGCATATATAGATTTCTTCTATTTGCCAGTTCGCTCACTGCTTTATAGGCTGCTGTCATCTTTGTGTTCAATTTATCCAGGACTTCGTCTTTTTCCCAATAATAGTTCATGTTGCACTGAACCTGTTCAAAATAGCTACAGGTTACTCCCCCTGCATTAGCCAGGAAATCAGGAATCAGGAATATGTCTCTTTGCCTTATGACCTCATCAGCGTCTGGGGTTGTGGGACCATTGGCGCCTTCCAGTAAAATTCTTACACCTTTGCTGATTTTCTCAACATTAGCAGAAGTGATCTGGTTTTCCAATGCCGCCGGTATCAGAATATCCACATCCTGTTCCAGCCAGGCTTCCCCGTCCAGTATCTTACAACCTAAGTCCATCGCTTTTTCTTTATCAATGGTTCCGTATGTATCGGTAATTGAAACCATTGCTTCAATGTCTATTCCTTCTTTATTAACAAAAGTATATGCCTTTTGATCGATATTATCCCAGCAGGATATGGCCACAACCTTCCCGCCAATGGTTTGATACATCTTGGCCGCATGCTGGGCTACGTTCCCAAATCCTTGAATACTGGCAGTAGTATCTTCGGGGTTTATCCCCAGTTCCTTCAACGCTTCACGCAAAACATAGATAAGTCCGAAACCGGTTGCCTCAGTTCTTCCCAGGGAGCCTCCCATTCCTACCGGTTTTCCTGTAATCACACCGGGATATCGTCCTCCGTGGATCGTCTCGTACTCATCAAGCATCCACAACATATGTTTCGCGCTTGTCATGACATCCGGAGCAGGGACATCATTCCATGGTCCAAGAACTTTTGACAGCTGCCTGACGTATCCGCGGCATAATCTTTCCTGCTCTCCCTCGGTCAGATTGCGTGGATCGCAGACAACGCCACCCTTGGCTCCGCCTAAAGGAATATCCACTACAGCACATTTCCATGTCATCCACATGGCTAAAGCCCTGACCGTATCTTCAGTCTCCTGAGGATGGAAACGAATTCCTCCTTTTGCGGGTCCTCTCGCATCATTATGTTGTATACGGTATCCCTTGAATACCTTCGTAGTTCCGTCATCCATTCGTACAGGTATTGTAAAATGATATTCCCTCATGGGCTGACGCAGTAATTCACGAATCCCCTCTTCCAACCCTATCATTTCGGCTACATGATCAAACTGAGCCTGGGCATTTGCATAAGGATTGTAAGATTTTGAGCTCATATAAAATTCCTCCCCACATTTCTTAAATAATACATTATACTGAAATCGCTTTTTCATATGATTATATACCCGGAAATGAACGATATCAAGTATATTTATACACAACAAATATATTTGTTAATACCAGGCTTTTTCTTTTATTATTCTATTAAATACAATATAATCAACATTATAGCAGTACAGGAAATGTTTTTGCACAGCTTTCATTGTATACTGATACCACCGTACGGGAAGGAGGCATACCATGCAATATCCTGAAGTAATCAAAGCCGCACTGGAATACATTGAACAAAATTTAAAAACCGATATTACAGCTGAAGAACTGGCAAAGATGGCAAATTACTCAACGTACCATTATTACCGTTTATTCTCATCTGTGGTGGGTTCATCAATTGCCAGTTATATCCTGAAACGGCGCCTTGATCATGCGCTTGCCGAGATCGCCGGCGGTTGTAAAGCAATAGATGTTGTCCTTGAGTATGGTTTTGATACTTATGCAGGATTTTATAAGGCATTTGTAAAGATGTATGGTTGTTCTCCGAAAAAGTATCTAAGCATTTATCAGGATCATAAACCAAAAAAACCGGAGGTGGTAAATATGTATACTAAAAAAGAACTACAAAATGTTTTGGAAAACTGGGATATCGAAAAGAATCTTCCTGTCAGCGACATCTATTTATCGGATGGTTCAAAGGTTTCAGGGAATGTCTGGATGGTGGGCAGTGATTATATTTTAAAAACCGGGAATCGGGAAGTGTTGATGAAAAACCTTAAAATTTCCAAAGAACTTCATAAACAAGGTTTTTCATCTTCCCTGCCCATATTAACTAAAACAGGGGAGGAGTATCTGGATGGCAAGGATGTTTTCATTCTTACCCGTGGAATAAAAGGTGAACCGCTTCCCAGATCCGACAGATTCGGCGATAATCGTATCAAGTTTGGTGAAAAATATGGCAGAAGCATTGCACGGCTTCACAAAGCACTTAAGGCTATACAAAAAGATGTTTTACCCGATGAAGTAAATCTTTATAAAAACGTAATGGACTGGGCGCTGCCCAATGTAAAGCAGCAAAACATCCAGTGGAACATGGGAATTGCCGACACCATTTTTGACGATTACATTGAAAATTTCGGAGCACTGTATGATAAATTACCAAAACAACTCATCCATAGAGATCCCAATCCCAGCAATATTTTATTTGATAACGGTGAGGTTAGCGGTTTTATTGATTTTGATTTAAGTGAAATCAATATCCGTCTGTGGGATGTCTGCTATTGTGCAACCGGTATTCTATCTGAAGGCAGTGATGAGGCATATGAGAAATGGTTGGATATACTCGGCGGGATTCTGTATGGCTATGACATGGAGGGTAAACTGACTTCGGAAGAAAAACAGGCGGTATTTTATGTAATTTGTTCTATCCAGATGATTTGTATTGCGTTTTTTGAAAGCAATGACATATATAGAGAACTGGCCAAAATAAACCGTCAAATGCTGAAATTCATAATAGACAATAAGGAAAACATAATGAATTTACTAAAGTAAAACCCGGTTATTCATATAACCGGGTTTTTTATCTCCAAAATTTTACCGTGTCTTTCTTGTCCTCTATGTTGAAAGCAATTATTTAATTTTCAGGCGTTCTTTCTTTGCCGGATCGTCAATATTATTTAAGTACGTCTGAAAATCATTCATATTACCCACCCATTCGTATTTACTCTTTTTAGAATCACAAACTCCTACTGCATTTCTACTACATAATCATAATGGTGAGTTGGTTTCGGACGTCCCGGGCTCAAACATCTCAAAGCAAGAATTTCTGATATAATATTAGTTCCACAGACATTGGAAACTTCCTCCAATACAATCTTCTCCAAATTTTCAGGTTCCATCTGAACTCGGGCATTAAGAGTCATTTTTGCTTCATTTGCAATCCCAGCACTTCTCCGTATACTGATTGACTCATTATTCCCTGTCAGGTTGCCAATCACAAAATTATCACCGGCTTGAATAATCAGTTTAACATGGCCGACCACGGAATTCGAATCATCAAACCGTCGGCTTAGTGTGTTCAGTAAATTTCCAGCAAATCTGTCCCAATCAATGGAATCGCCCTTAAGTTCCAAGGTTGCATTGAGCCACCCTAAAACCGCTTCCCCTTCAGCATAAATGTCGTAGTCTACTTCCGCTAATTTTGATCCTGCGTCAGCACGGCTGGTCACTTCGTTCAGCCACTTATCCATACCTTCGCCGGTTTTAGAACTGATTGCAAGTACCATAGAATTCGGCCACTCCTTTGCAGCTCGCATCTTCAATTCTTCAACTTCGTGTGAGGTTAACAGATCAGTTTTACTGATTGCTATTATATCTGCCTCTTCGATCTGCTTCCGGATTATATATACTGCACTGGGATGCAGCCCTGACTTAACTCCGTCAAGAATATCGGACAGACGTTTCGGATCCACCAATACTGTCAGTGGTGCGATAGCAAAATCCTTTCCAAAGTGTTTCTTCAAAGGTTGTAATATTGTTGCCGAAAGATCAGTACAACTACCTACCGGTTCAGCAAATATGATATCAGCCTGCTGTTCTTTCATTAAATGGAAAATCGCATCTGTAAATCCTTCATAATTACAGCAAAAACAGCTCCCGCTTACTTCTCTGATAACACCTTTTGTGTATTCAAGAAAGGTTGTGTCAACTAATTCAGGGGCCTGGTCATTGGTAATCAAACCAACACGTTTCCCGTTTTTCGTAAGTTTACTGGCAGCCTCAAAGAGAAGTGATGTCTTCCCGGCACCCAGGAATCCGCCAACCAGAATAATTCTTGCTTTCATATTATCCCTTCCTCCATGGTTAATTCTAGTACAATGTTTATCAACAATACCTAGTACCTTGCTTTTTTCAGAAAAAACCTATACGCTGCTATCAATATGATCATATTATATATCCCACCGATAAGAAGATACAACGGGTAGCTCAGATTAGCACTGTTTTCCACTGGCATAAATTTAAGAATCATACCCTTGATTGCCCAAAAGTTCGGAAATATACCCAGTATATATTGAAAGCCCCCCTGAAATGTTTCCAGGATCATCAAAGCGGGGACCAGTGCCAAAATGCCTGTTCCCTTTATAAAAGCAAAACCCTCCACCTTATTTTTTGCAAAAGCGCCTTGCAACAGACCAAGTGCCGGGGTAAAGAGTTCATTTACTACAGCAAAGGAAACAACATGATAAATTTTTATATTATCAAAAACCGATACACCCAATATCGTATATTTGTCACCGGCAATCCACTTTGTTCCCAGTAAAATTATTATGCTTCCAATAACCGACATCAGGTAGATATATGCCATCTTAAATTTTAAATATCCGGAAGTTCCAACAGGGGTTACGGCAATAGTATTCAAAGTATTCTCATCTTTATGATCCAACAGCATAAAGGTGGCCATAGCAGCAAGGAAAAATGACCCGAAAGCAAGTATAACAATAAGCAGTAAAAGCATTGTTGTTCTATGCACGGCTCCCTGCATTGGATCCATTGATTCAAATATCATCGGAAAAACAAATGATGACAAGAACAGTATGATAACCGGAAACAAACACATGTACAGGTTTATAGGATCCCGGATTATGGTTTTTGCTTCATATTTGAAAAGTGACAGATATTTGTTCATATAAAACTACCCCCTTGCTGCATTATCCTTAAACATAGGATATACTGCAAATTTGAAAAGAAATACCGCCAGAATTACCAGATACAAACACCCAGTAATCGTCATAGCAATATCAAAATCGCCGGTCACAGCAGATGTAATAAGATGACTTGCCGAATGATACGGTGAAATCATCAGCAGCCATTCATATTTTGTATCGATTATACCGAAACCAAACAGAATTGAAGGTATTGTAAACAGGAACATATAACCAATCAGAACACCGAGCATGGAGGTAAAGTCCCTGCTCCTGAGGGAAAAAGCAAACCCGATTGCCGCATGAGCTGCACCTGCTATTGCTATAAACAACAAAAGCACTATATAGTTAAACGTAATCCCATGAATTAAGAACAGGGCGACAGACATAACAACAGCCGATTCAAGAGCCAACACCATAGAACCTATTGTTTTTGCCGCGATAATCTCTACCAAAGATACCGGTAATACCATCATTGTTTTTATCGTGCCTTCCTGTTTTTCAAAATGATGGGAAGCACCAAGCAGCAATATTGACATTGCAGCTACATCAACGCATATAAGAAGCGGTGCCATTTCACGCGCTTCCTTTTGGGAGAGAAATAAAAGTAGCACAATCCAAATAAAAGTTGTTGCCAGACTGACAGGTAGTATTTTGTATCTTAACAACCGCTTCATTTCACCATCAATAAGTTTTGCTAAGCTTTTCATTTCAGTTCAACTCCTGTCACTATAATAAATATTTCCTCCATGGAGGTCTCCCCGCTGTGAATTGTCTCTATCTTCCCGGATTGAAGCAGTTTTAGAAATTCATCATTAAAACCTATACCGTCGAGGGGAAAAACAGCGCTGGCAATATTTCCGTTCTCCCTGTATTCAACCTTCACTTCCCTCTTGCCATATTTCAATTTCAGATCTCTTGGTGTTGAAATTTCTACCAGCTGACCGTCTACACAAAATGCAATCCTATCGCACAGCTGTTCAACATCATTCATCAAATGGGTGGTTAGGAAAACCGTACCACCCCTTGCCCGATATTCAGCAATCATATCCTTTATAATCATGGCATTCTTAGGATCGAGTCCATTTGTCACTTCATCCAGGAAAAGCACCCGTGGATTGTTGAGCATAGCCCGGACAAAGTTTAACCGTACCTTCATCCCCTTGGAATATTCACCGACCTTGATATCACGGTGCTCCCACAGACCAACCCTCTCCATCAATTCCCGAATATCTGCTGTACTTTTATAAAATCCTGAGAAAAACTTCATATTC
>LFTM01000196.1 GCA_001513505.1 Clostridiales bacterium DTU092
CCTTGTTTTTATTCCGAAGATACTGGCGGTTGCAGTTGCATTATTGATTTTTGGTCCATGGATATTGGAGACAATAACTGAGTTTGCTGTAAATCTGTTCAATAGTATTAATACTATATTAGGACTGTGAAGTAGAATATGATGACGGTCATAGATCAGATATTTTTGAATTTTGATACAATGCTTCTGGTTCTGGCGCGTGTTTCAGGTATAGTGTTTATATCAATGATATTCGGCAGGAGGAATGTGCCGGCTGTCTTTTATATAGGTTTGATTTTGGCAATGACTTTTATATTGGTGGCTTATTATCCAATATTTGATGAGATTTCATTACAAATAAATTCGTATGTTCAGTTGGCATATTTAGCAATAAAGGAGTTAACTATAGGTGCAATAATGGGTTATATCACCCTTTTGACTTTTTCCGCGCTACTGCTGGCAGGACAGCTGATAGATACTCATATAGGATTCGGGGTTATCAACGTACTTGATCCCCATCATAATATTCAAATACCGCTTATTGGTAATTTTTATAATATACTGGCATTGGTTTTATTCTTTATAATGAACGGTCATCACACATTTATACGGCTGCTAATGTATAGTTTTGAGGTTGTACCGCCGGGGAAAGTTGTAATTGACTCCGGTATGCCGGTTATAATGATTAAAATGTTCATTGAATATTTTATACTTGGAGTTAAACTGGCCGTTCCCATAATTGCATCAGCTTTTTTAGCTGAGATTATATTCGGGATATTAATAAGAGTGATGCCGCAAATGAATATTTTCATAATCGGCTTACCTTTTAAAGTGTTATTAGGGCTGGGCATGTTGTTCTTTATGGCACCGGTGTATGTTGACATGTTTGAAGGTATTTTTAATAATATGTTTAAGGCTGTAAAAAGCTTCATTCAAGGGATGAACATTCAATGATCCTGTTAGATCGTATGGATCTGCAGTTATTTGCAGAAGAAAAAACTGAAAAAGCCACACCAAAAAAGAGACGGGAAGCCAGGCAAAGAGGTCAGGTATTTCGGAGCATAGAATTGAATTCCGCCATTGTTCTCATCGCTGGCTTTTTGGTGTTGAGGCTTATGTCATCTTTTGTTCAGAATAAAATACAGTCAGTTTATATTCATTATCTCGGCAATATAGGAACAACCGATAATTTATTTACCTTGGCCGGCATAAACAAACTGAACCAGAATCTTATATTTACTCTTGTAATAATATTGATGCCTGTACTTAGTTTAATAATGGTTTCAGGTTTAGTTGTAAATTACTGGCAAGTTGGTTTTTTGTTTACCACGAGACCCCTGGTGCCAAATTTAAATCGTTTGAATCCAGTTGAAGGATTTAAGAGAATTTTTTCCAAGAGGGCGTTGGCTGAACTGCTGAAATCATTTTTAAAACTTGCAATAATAATATATACTGCATATTCAGAAATATTGAAAAACATTGGGCAACTGACTCAGCTTGCTGACTGGGATTTATATAAAAGTTTCTTATATGTATCAGAAGCTGCCTTTAAGATCGGCACTAAGATAGCTATAATTCTAATAATACTTGCTATATTCGATTATTTCTATCAGTGGTGGGAATATGAAAAAAGTCTCAGGATGACAAAGCAGGAGTTAAAAGAAGAATTTAAACAGGTGGAAGGCGATCCGTTAGTTCGCTCCAGAATAAGGGAAAGACAAAGGCAGCTGGCTATGCGCAGAATGATGCAGGAAATTCCTAAAGCCGATGTGGTAATAACAAACCCGGTTCATTTTGCCGTAGCACTGCGCTATGAACCAAATGAGAATGACGCGCCGGTTGTTGTTGCCAAAGGCCAGGATTATGTTGCGTTAAAAATAAAGGAAATTGCAAAAGAACACGACGTAACCATAGTACAAAACAAACCATTGGCACAGGCGCTTTATAATTCTACTGAAATTGGACAAACAATCCCGCCTGAACTGTTCCATGCAGTTGCAGAAGTACTCGCCTATGTATACAGCATCAAGGGGAAACAAGTTTGAGGGGAGGGTGATTCCGGTATGAAGTTTGCAGATGTTTTTATAGCCATTATCATAGTATTTATTGTGTTGCTTATAATCCTTCCACTCAGCGAACCCATGATGGATATTCTCCTTACCACCAATCTATCTTTGTCTCTGGTTATATTGTTTATTACACTATATGTTAGGGAACCGCTTGAGTTTTCCATATTTCCTTCCATGCTGCTGTTAACAACCTTGTACCGGTTGGCCCTTAATATATCATCAACCAAACTTATCTTAGGAAAAGGTTCGGCAGGAAAGGTAATTGAGACTTTTGGAAATTTTGTGGTTCAGGGCAATCTGGTTGTGGGGGCTATAGTATTTTTTATCATTATTGTAGTCCAATTTATTGTGATTACAAAAGGAGCTGAAAGAGTAGCGGAAGTCGCTGCCCGTTTCACGTTAGACGCTATGCCAGGGAAACAGATGGCTATTGATGCCGATTTGAATTCAGGGTTGATCGATGAAAATGAAGCAAGATTAAGACGGCAGGCAATTCAGATGGAAGCAGATTTCTACGGCGCCATGGATGGTGCAAGTAAATTTGTTAAGGGAGATGCTATTGTTGGCATAATTATTACTATTATCAACGTAGTCGGCGGACTAATAATTGGTTCAACTTCAGGGATGCCGCTAAATCAGGTAGTGGAGCGTTATACAATACTTACAATAGGTGACGGGTTGGTAAGCCAGATTCCCGCATTGCTTATTTCTACAGCAGCTGGTATCATTGTAACAAGAGCAACATCGGAATCCAATTTAGGGCGGGATTTATATAAACAGGTGACTTCTCAACCTATTGTTCTGATTCTGGCAGCCGTTTTCCTCTTTATTATGGCTTTCCTGCCCGGTTTTCCCAGGTGGGTACTGTTTATTTTATCAATTGCAATGGCTTACCTGGGATATACTTTGATACGTCTTTCGAGAGTACCATTGCCGGAAACAGAAGATACAGCTGATCTTGAAAAAATTGAGGAAATGCGAAAACCGGAGAATGTTATTAAACTTCTTGAAGTAGATCCGTTGGAACTGGAATTTGGATATGGACTTATTCCTCTTGCTGATGTAAATCAGGGTGGAGACCTGTTAGACAGGATTGTGATGATCCGGAGACAAATAGCCCTTGATTTGGGCCTTATTGTACCAATTATCAGGCTGAGAGATAACATACAGCTAAACCCCAATGAATATGTAATCAAGATTA
>LFTM01000256.1 GCA_001513505.1 Clostridiales bacterium DTU092
TGGTGGGGCGTACAGGACTTGAACCTGTAACTTCCACCACGTCAAGATGGCACTCTGCCAGTTGAGTTAACGCCCCGTATTATGCTTTTACAGCTTTATAATAGCCTAACAAGCTTAAATTGTCAAGCAGTTTTTTAACTTCATGTTTCTTTTCTGTACTTTGGATGAAAGCCTTAATTCTCACTTTATGTAAATTATCAGTAAAATAAACGGATGGTAAAGCTGAGCTGTATAAGATGTAAAGAGGGACCTTTGACTCCGTCAAATGTCCCTCTTAAAAGGATCCACCAGTTGGTCAACCGGACATGTTCTGTGAACAATATCCCTAGCGGATCCTTGTGCTTATATTATATGCATTGAAACTGAAAATAAACATAGAAATATTTGTTATTCATGTATATCAGGTCCAGCCCTGTCCGCCAATACCCCTTTCAAGAATTTTTTCGCCGTAACCGCTTTCCAGATATGCCTTCATCGGATCTGGAGACAACCCCATTTCTTCTCTTACAACCTCAAGCAAAGGCGTTACATCGCATTCAAAAGCTTCGCGGACAGCAGCTTCCGCCGCCATAACATCATTCCGGTTCTGTGCATCCTTCAAAACTTCACGATTTACCAGCAAAGCTTTTGCATACGCCGTCTGAATATTCAGCACCGACCTTATCATAGCAGGTATCTTTGGTTCGATGTTATGGCTCTGATCTATCATATAGGCAATATTCTCAGCCGTCTTATTAGTCCTGGGATCCAATGCAGCTCCTACTATTTCATTGAATATAAGGAACAGCTCATAGGGGTTGATTGAACCTACAATTAAATCATCATCGGCATATTTTTTGTTATTAAAATGGAATCCGCCGATCTTTTCTTCGTCCAGCAGGAATGCCACAATATGCTCAATATTTGTCCCCAGCGGATGGTGTCCCAGGTCAACAAGCACTTCTGCCTTTTCACCCAGCTTCATTGCAAAGGCATATGCCATACCCCAGTCAGCAATATCGGTATGATAAAAACCCGGTTCAAAAAACTTATATTCAATCAGCAGTCTCATATCATCATCCATGGCGTCAATCACTTCGGACAATGTTTCCTCAACCCATTTCTTTCGCATACGAATATCACCCTGCCCCGGATAGTTGGTACCATCCGCCAGCCACAAGCTTATAATCTTTGAATCCACTTTCCGGGCAATCTCAACACATTCCAGCATATGCCCTACCGCTTTTTTCCTGATTTCCGGCTTTGCATTGGTAAGACTGCCAAATTTATAATCGTCTTCCTGAAACAGGTTCGGGTTAACTGCACCAATCTTCAGACCCAGATCGGCAGCATGTCTTTTTACCTTGTCGTAATCATCCACCTTGTCCCATGGAATATGTATTGCCACGGTAGGACACATCCCGGTTACCTTATGCACCTGGGCTGCATCCTCAAGTTTTTCAAATATGCTTCTGGGAACACCAGCCTGCTTAAAAACCTTGAACCTGGTACCGGAGTCTCCGTATCCCCAGGAAGGAGTTTCCACCTTAAAAGCCTTTAACCGCTCCTTGACCCAATCCAGATTTACCCCCCTGTCTTTTTGTATCTTTTCCCACTCGTTATAATACCGATCATTATTCATATTCCCTCTCCTTTCCAAGATCTTTTAGTATGTTATCCCGACAGTTATTTTACGGGATAAGCCATTGTAGTCATCAAACTCATTTCTGCCTGGGTAGTATCCAGCCTGGAATATTGAACAATTACAGGCTGATCGCTCTTTACCATTATTGCATATGGAACGTCCTTCGGCACGCCGTTCCCCCGGACATCCTTAATATTATCAAGCCTTATGTGATTGGTTCGCTCAGCCTTGCAAACAGCATAAAAATCCCGCATGGGTTCCCTGTCTTCAAAATAAAGGATCAGATTAATGTGAGCATCCTGCTCCCCCGGATTGAGAACGCATACCGCTTCGTGGCTTACATAATGCCCCGGACTGTTAGTGGACGGGAAATAGCAATCCGGTATATACCAGATATATTCTCCGGCTTTTTTGTTATTATCCATAAAGCACACCCTCCATTTGATCCGTTAATCTGTTATTCCACTGCCTTCCGTGAAACAAACCCCCTGCCTTCATAATATCTTCAAAAAGCGTTGATATGCATCGTCCCACTGTTCTACATCTTCAGGTGCATAGTCAATGGTCGGGAATGACTCTTTAATAACCTGACGTATTTCAGAAAGATCTTTCACCTGTCCCAGCGCCATCGCCTGAATCATTAGATTGCCAACTGCAGTGGCTTCCGTCGGACCGCATAATACCGGCCTGTTTATTGCGTTTGCAGTAAATTGATTCAACAATTCGTTTTTCGAACCGCCTCCTACAATATGAAGAACTTTTAACGGTTTATTCAATATCTTTTCCAGTCTTTCAATTGTCCATCGATATTTCAAAGCAAGGCTCTCATAGACACAGCGTACAATTTCACCCTTGGTCTGAGGTATTTCCTGGCCGGTTCTGGCACAGAAATCCTGAATAATCCTGGGCATATCACCGGGTAAATAAAAATCATCATGGTCCGGATCAATGAATGCTTTGAATGGCTGACAGTTTCTGGCCATTTCCATTAGATCCTCATATTCATAATTCTCACCCTGACGATCCCATACCCTTTTGCATTCCTGAACAATCCAAAGCCCCATGATATTCTTCAGAAACCGGTAATTGCCACCCACTCCGCCCTCGTTGGTGTAATTCCATTCCAGCGCCTGCTCATTGATGATGGGTTCCTTAACCTCCACTCCCATAAGGGACCAGGTGCCGCTGCTTAAATATATGTAGTCCTGCTCCTGTGCCGGCACGGCAACCACAGCCGAACCGGTATCATGGGTTGCTACTGCAACCACAGGAATTTGTTCAACATTGAGTTGCTGTGCAATTCTTGAACTTAACCTGCCCCTTATAGCACCAGGCTGTTCAATGGGAGTAAATATATAATCGGGTATGCCCATAGCCTTGATCAGATCGGTACACCAGTCCTTTTTTTGTGCATCCAAAAGCTGGCTGGTAGAAGCATCAGTATACTCAGTTCCTTTTTCCCCGGTAAGAAAATAAGCCATCAGATCAGGCATGAAGAGAAGCGTATCCGCCTTTTCCAGGATAGGTGAATTTCTTTCCCTCAACGCAAACAGCTGGTATATGGTATTAAATTTTTGAAATGCAATACCGGTACGCCGGTAGATTTCTTTTTTTGGCATAATAGAAAAAGCTTTCTCCATCATTCCATCGGTTTGAGTATCACGGTAATGATAGGGGTTCCCCAGCAGCTCGCCGGATGAATCCAAAAGCCCAAAATCAACGCCCCAGGTATCAATACCTATGGATGATAACTGACCGTATCCGCTGTTAGAAAATATTGTAATTCCGCGCTGAATCTCCCAGAAAAGCCTTAAAACATCCCAGTACATGTGTCCTGTAACCTCTACCGGATCATTTGAAAACCGGTGGATCTCCTCTATACTGAGTTTGCTGCCATCAAAACGCCCTAAAATTGCTCTTCCGCTGCTTGCTCCCAGATCGAAAGCCAGCATGTTTAAAGTTTTCATACGTCCCCATCCCCCTTCCTTACATAATAGGTGTATAAATATGTAATTCATATTTAAAGAAGAAAACAATTTCTGTAATCGGATATTGCGGCTGATTATATATTATCCCCATTAGGTAAAGTTCGATGTTCTGTAAAAAAATCCTTCACGTTTTGTTTTATCCGGTACTCTTTATATAAATCATGAACAACAGAAACTATTTATCTAATTTAGCTCATCCAATGTCAGGGAAAAGCTTGGAACAAAATTCTCCATGAAATAATTGACCTCCGGAGCATCCATCTGATCAATCTGTTTCTTTATGGATTTCATAGCCTTTGAAAATTCCTGATTTCCTGCCTTTATCTCTTCTACGCACTTTAGATAGGCACAAATCTTGTCAGCCGCTTTTACAATCCTCCAATGTTCCGCATCTTCTTCACCAACAAAAAAAAGGCCTTCATATTCGTCTCTCAGCTCGTCAGGCAGCATATTAAGAAGCTTTGCGGCAGCAACCTTTTCGATCTCTTTATACGCCTTTTTTATCTCCGGATTAAAATATTTTATAGGAGTAGCCAGATCCCCGGTTATCACTTCGGAGGCCTCATGGAATACAGCCAGAGCCAGCACCCTTTCCGGGTTTACATTCCCGCCAAACAACTTATTCTTTATAATTGCCAGCCCGTGAGCAATCATGGCAGCCTGCAGACTGTGTTCCTGTATGTTTTCCTGGCAGGTATTTCTCATCAGACCCCATCGTTGTATAAATTTCATCCTGGATAGATATGCAAAAAAATGGCTCATGTGATCTCCTCCAAATCTGATATGTTTCATAAGACCCGTTCACTTACACATTCACTTCATTTTAGTACTTTTTCATCGGGATAAATATGTTTATCCCGGTAATTTATTTTAACACAATCATACATGGAATAAAATCCCCACGGTAGTATAAAACCTTTTTTGATATCAAATACTTAGTATAACCTCAGAACAATTAAAAGGAGAGATAGAATTATGTCATTAATGCAATATTTATACGGTCGTCTGTTGGATCAAATGCTGGATAAATTAAGCGATATGAAGATGGTTAAAGCCCCGTGGCTGGTTGACAACTATTCATTTATCAAGTTTATGGGAATTGCCCAGCGGGCAAAAAACGGTCAACCGCTAAGCCAGCCTCTGGGCTCAACTCTGGATTTCAAGGATTTTCAGGAACTCATGTTTGTTCCAAACATGTTTCCAACTCCCGATGGTACCGAAATTGATACCAGTGTAGTCATAGGGAAAAATGCCAATAAGCCAATGATCCTTCCCGTACNNTGATCCTTCCCGTACCGTTTATGGTTGCAGGCATGGCATACGGTGCCTCCGTCAGCCTGCCGGTAAAAATTGTTATGGCCCGGGCATCAGCAGCCGTAGGAACCGCCACCAACTCAGGAGAATCGGGCTTTCTTCAAAAGGAACGTGATATAGCAGAACTCTATGTAGTCCAGTACAACCGCGCCGGCTGGGGAAATTCACCGGAAGAACTGCAGCAGGCAGATATGGTGGAAATTAAAATAGGCCAGGGAGCCAGTGCAGGTGATGGATTCACAATAGGTAATAAGTTAATCGGTGATGAGCTGCGGAAGCATCTTAAACTCCATGAAGGTCAGGATGCCATAATGCCTACCCGTTTCCCTGATATAAATAACAGAGATGATCTTAAACGAAAGGTAGATGAACTGAGAGAAATAACAGGAGGGGTTCCAATCGCGGTAAAAATAGCGGCAGGAAATATAGAGCAGGATCTGGATACCGTTTTGTATTCCGGTGCTGATGCAGTAGTTATTGACGGCGCCCAGGGTGAAACTGCAGGCAGCCCGGAGATCACTATCAACAACTTCGGTATTCCGACATTATATGCACTTGTACGTGCTGTTGAACATTTAGAAAAAAATAATTGCAGGGATAAGATCTCCCTTATAATGACAGGTGGTTTCAGGGACAGTGGAGACATGCTAAAAGCCATGGCATTGGGAGCAGATGCATTCTACATCGGTTATCCGGTAGCCATTGCTGCAGTATATACACAGCTTAACCGGCTGCCCGCAGGCGCCAGCCCTGCCGATCTTTATCTGTATGAAGGTAAACACACCGAATTGCTTGATATAGATGAAGCCGCTTCCTGTGCCGGTAACTTCCTGAAAGCTCTGCAGGAGGAGATTGATATCGCTGTCCGCTGTCTGGGAAAAACCTCGGTACATCAGTTGAACAAGGATGATTTGGTAGCCCTTACCCGTGAAATGGCGGAAATAACCGGTGTCAGACTGGGATATAACATCCATTCTGTATAAATCAACCATACCCTGTCCCGTTCACCGGAATATCGATTCAGTTACCATTTCAAGCTATATTTGTTAAACAAAACCGAACCAATAAACTATATAATGAGGATATCTTATTTACAGAATATTATTGCAGAATACTATGGAAATCACATTGTGAAAAGGCTTAGAACCTGTTAACGAAGCGGAAGACAGCCGGAACCAATGTCTGAGCGCAAGCGAGTTTTGGTGGAGGCCTGGAGCGAGTGCTACAGGTTCTTAGCCTTGAACTTAAGTGATTGGAATAGTATTCTGCAGTATTATGCTGATAAAATATGAAGAATATTATGGAAATCACCTTGTGGAAAGACTTAGAGCCTGTTAACGAAGCGAAGGGATAAGCCGAATCATTGTTTGAACGAAGCGAGTTTGTTGAAGGCCCCGGAGCAAGTTTTACAGGCTCTTGGCCTTGGAACTCCAGTGATTAAAATAATATTCTTCAGCATTTTTTTGACAATATATGCAGAATATTATGGAAGCATTGGAGCTCCAGTGGCTGTAATAATATTCTGATATATTATCCGCCAGCAAATTTTCCGTTGATATACATATTATTTTCTGGTATAATTATCAAAAATTAAATAGATATCAAGGATGAGCAGAGTAGGTTCTGTGCGTCAAGGGTTAGGGGATGGGAAGTTGCCCCTAAAGGA
>LFTM01000170.1:0-909 GCA_001513505.1 Clostridiales bacterium DTU092
CTGTAAAACCCCGTGTCCCCAAGGGTGAATTGACACCTCAGTTTGTTATTGAAAAGCTTTATGAGATTACCCGCGGGAAGGCAATTATCTGTACCGAGGTAGGTCAGAACCAGATGTGGGCTGCCCAGTTCTATAAATTCGATGAGCCGAGAACATTTATATCCTCAGGCGGACTGGGTACTATGGGATTTGGTCTCGGTGCTGCTATAGGTGCCTGTATCGGCCGGCCCGACCGTAGGGTTATAAACGTAGCCGGGGATGGCAGTTTTATGATGAACTCCACTGAACTGGCCACTGTATCAAGATATAAGCTCCCTATTATCCAGCTTGTTTTGAATAATCAGGCTCTGGGAATGGTTCGTCAGTGGCAGAGGCTGTTTTATAACGGCAGATTTTCATATACTACCATAGGATCGGAAGTGAATTTTACTAAATTGGCTGATGCGTATGGAATTAAAGCGTTCCGCATTACTTCCAACAATGAGGCCGAGGATGTATTAAAGACAGCTCTTGATATGGATGAACCTGTGCTGATAGAATGCGTTATTCATCCTGATGAGATGGTTTATCCTATGGTTCCTCCCGGAGCAGCTATTGATGAGATAATCGATTGATTGGCCGTCCTTTCATTCAGTTCACAATAAAAGAACCGGCTGCAAAACTTAAGCAGCCGGTTCTTTTATTTTTCATCGCTGTACAGATAGTCGGGTTTTATGCACCCTCCCTTTCTGCAGGCACCGCAATTGGGGCATTTTAGCCAATGACAAATTTGACAGGTAGCGTCCGTCTCACTGTTGAGGCTGGTACCGCAGTTCCAGCATTGGTGTATATAAGGTGATATAAGGGATTTGTGTATGCAGTCCACTGTTTTGCTGTTCATGTATATGATACCCCAATAATCCGAACGAT
>LFTM01000170.1:964-6334 GCA_001513505.1 Clostridiales bacterium DTU092
CTGTATAATGTTGTTGCAGTGATGATATTGCATCTCGGCTACTATAATCTATTTCTAATCTCTATCAGTTAGAACGCGGGACAATCCCGGGAAATAAAATTTTAGATGCTTTTAAAATGGCTTTTATAGCCGGTACCGGGCCATGCTTTATGAGGGGTTGTCAACAAAGAAGGAATTGCTGATGGTATGTAGAATATATTTACGGAAGCCTCATATATTGTGCAAATTCTATTGCCGTACCAATACCGTCTTTATAAATATCACTATCAGATAAAAGGTGTGTAAAAAATGAGCAAGTTGAGTAATTGTCTCAAGATCATTATGCTGTTGCAGACACATCAGATGCTTACTGCCAATGAAATAGCAAAAATACTCAATATCACCCCCAGAAATGTAAAGGCATATATAGCATATTTAAGGTCAGCGGGCGTGCCGGTTGAGGGTATGACAGGCAGAAAGGGGGGTTACTTTTTAGGAGATTCATACTATCTTGAACCTCCTGATTTGGATGACGGCGAATACTCTGCACTGCTACTGGCTGAGAAACTGCTTACGCAAAAAGTCGGGTTTCCATTGGAAAATGAACTGAAAATGGCCATAGCAAAGATCAAATCGGTTATGGGTGATGTGATAACGGACACGTTACCTATTCCATCGGATGAATTCATATTTTCTCTTGGAAAGGTGGATAAAAGAAGAGACGGTATTAACAGGACGCTGACCATTATCTGTGAAGCTATAAAGCAGAAAAGACTCCTTGAAATATTGTACTATACCGCACCCAGGGATGAAAGAAAGTCGAGAAAAGTGGCCCCATATGCCGTTGTATACAGGGAAGGATCCTGGTACCTTATCGGTTATTGTCATTTGAGAAAACAAATACGGACATTTAAACTGGTACGAATAGAACATATAGCGTTATCGGATTCATCATTTATATACCCGCCTGATTTTTCAATCCGCGATTATATGACCAACATATTCAGTATTATACAGGGTGATGTGTATAATGTTGAAATTCGTTTCTTTCATCCTGCCAGCGTATGGGTTAAAGAAAAATTATGGCTTCCCAATCAGGAGATTGTAGACATGGAAGATGGCTCCATACTTTTCAAAGCCAAAGTTAAGGGTTTAATTGATATAAAGAGGTGGGTCATGAGCTTTGGCAGTCTGGCTGTGGTACATAAGCCCAGAGAACTGGCAGTAAGTATCCGGAATGAGTTGAGAGAAATGGATGAACTGTACAGCTGAAAATCGTTTAGAACAGATACCCCACCCAAAGTATGGTTTAATGAGCAGATAACTGGGTGGAAAAGAACGGGTGGTTTTATTTTATGCTGGATATGTGATGCGTGATGGCAGAATAAATTTATATTCTATTTTAATTAACAGTGGACAAAGCCAACATTATTATAAAAAATTATCAATACCTTAATTTTGTCTAAAAAAAAGATGCCTACGTAACATGCGTAGGCATCCTGTTTGGGGGTAGTAAGAGAAAACAGCGATGGGGTCTATTCTTCATCCAGAAGTCTTTTTTCTCCGGTTATTTCCTGTATAGGTTTAATGTCCTGGGTTACTTCAATAATGCCGAGAAACTCACCGTCGTTGTCCCGGACGGCAAAATAACGTATATATACGTATTTGTCTCCCATCTTAATCCAGAAATCCTCATGATCTTTCTTACCGGATTTAAGTCTTTCAACTATTTTTTCAACAACATGTACGCTTGCCGGAGGATGACAGTTTTCAACCCGTCTTCCGATGATGGTTTTTGGCCGGGCAAAGATCCTTTCCTTTCCCTGTGAAAAATATTTCACTATTCCGTCCTTATCTACGAAAGTCATGTCTATTGGCAGAGTGTTAAATATGGCGTTTATCTCTTTGGGTGTAAGGATACCGGCATCAAATTGGACGTATTCTCTTGTGCCGGAAGGATGCTCGCCCTGTTCCTGGGCTTTTTGTTCCACATCCACACGGACGGGTTGCCATTTTCCTGCCGGTTTAGTTAACGAATAGCCGAACTCGTCGCTGCTCTGTTCAATTTTAATCCATTCATCTTCGCTTAAGGTGTCCAGTACCATCGGGAACAATATGTTCTCCTCTTTGAATATCATTTCTTCTACCTTATGGATTGCTTCATTTGCTTTGGATACTACCTGTTCTTTATTGCCGTCATAGTTTTCAAGAAGGGCCCTGACTTCTTTTATGGACTCTCTTATCTCATCGTCAACGCCCCACATAACCTTTGGCGGAGCGGTAATACCGTACTTTTCCATAAAGGGGAACAGCAGGTTTTCCTTCCGTAAATAGTGCTTATCAATCTCCCAGAGTAAAGCAAAATCATCAGCTAAATTCCTGACATTTTCTGCACTGTCTGAATCCTTAAAATCGTCTAAATGAGGTTTTATCCGTCGATCTATCAGTTTTTGGATTTCCTGGTTTTCCAGTTTAAATGTATGGATGGGGTGCCCTGGAATTTCTTCCGGTTTTTGCGGTCTGTGAATTTCTTCTATGGAACCTTTAAAAACTGCAGCATGTACATCGCAAAGTCTTTGTATTTCCTCCACCGGCATACCTTCCTTAATGAGCGTCTGTTCTATTTCGGCAATTTCCTGAACGGAAACTCCTTTAATAAGTTCTTCAAACCGGGGTTTGACCTCATCAACGGTTTTCCCGTCATGAAGTTCTTTAATAAGCTGCTTTAGCACCTTTTTTCTGTACTCACGGTTATTAATGAATTCACTCATATCAATTCCTCCTAAGTTATAGTATTATCTTATAGGTTCTGACCTGGACTTATTTAATATTTGACAGCAGATATTTGATTGTTTAAGGGTGGAATTATTTAGCAGTATAGTAAGTTTTTAAATACAGCCGTTAATAATATTATAACCTTAGATTTACATATAAAAACTTTAATTATGCAGCAAAGAGTTTTTATTTTTTTGGAATACACTGTACTTCCGTTTAAATAAAAAAGCAGGATCACATAATCCTGCTTAATTATTAGCTTAATCGACAGCCAGACCGTATTCTTCAGGCTTCCATTTTGTCAGATCCAGTTCCTTCTGGAGTTCATACCAGAACTCCTCCTCATCATCGGGTATGGTGTCCAGTTGAGCACTTATGATATCAAGCCATTTTTCTTCCCGCGGCGGTATGAAGAGTTCACCTTTATTAATACCCCGTTTTATAACCTCAACTGCAAGGGCAGCTGCTTTCCTGGTTGCTTCAAATGCACTCTTTTCCTCTACCAGCTGCTGACTGATCTCCAGTACTATATCCGGCCGCAGCACATAGGCCTGGGGATCAAACTTATCATCAGATTTTGCCAGCCAGTCCCGCATTTTTAAAGCATAATTATGTCCGTCAGCGGCCGCCTCATTCATCAGACGGCAGTCGTAGATAAGCTGTTCGGTATAGACGACCGGGGCCGGAGCGCTTAACAGCCTGATATTCTGTACCGATTCATTGCTCCAGCAGTCACACACACATGCTGCGATGTTGCCAATTGCACTTAAATGGGCACATGCAGCTGTTTTACCTTCCATCGATATAGGTGCACCGGTTATCGCCTTTATATAGGGCCCCTCATATCCGCAGTCCTTATCGGGTCCGACAGCTCCCATTTCAAATGCTGCCAGGCTTCTTGGGACACATGCTACCCTGTCTACGGCGGCAAATACTCTGGGGATCATACCCTGCTCTGCCAGCGCAAGGGCGGTATTGGCGAAGCCGCAGGCTGTGTCGCCCCCCGCTATTGCACCCGTCTCATTGGCTATTTCTACGATTTTGGACCAGAGAAACCGCATATCCCTGACTCCTAAAACACCCAGTGCAAAAACAGCTTTACGGATATCGCAGCTTATCAATGCCTCGTCATGTAGCTCTTTGCCGCCGGTGGATTCAATTGATAAAATGTCTGCCCCCATCTCTGCGCAGGTCCGGAATATGGTCAGCATGCTTTCCAGAAGTTGACCGCTTCTCATCAGTGACGGCCGTACCATTTCCCGGATGTCATTTGGGGTACACCTTAAAAGGCTTTTTAATCCGTATTTTTCCTGGTATTCTTTCATGTTTTCCAAAAGAATTTTATTGATCTCGATCCCCCATTCCGGGACTCTGGTGGTTTCGGGAAGCAGTTCCACTTCCACAATGATTCCCGGAGAATATAATTCTTTTGCCCGTTTCAGTATACCCTGAATCATTTCCGTGTACTGTTTGTAAACTTCAGAGATGGTGTCCGGCTGGATTTTCATAGGCGGAAGGGTCATGTTTATCTCCGGGTATACGATTCCGCCGCCTATTACCATGCCGTTTTTCGCCTCAACAGGATTTGGTGCTATACCATATACGAAATCATCCAGGTGTTTAACAGCTAACTGGCGATAAGTTTTAATGGGTTTATAATCCATCTGTTTTCCCCCTTATAGCGTGAATTTATTTATCTTAATAACATCCCATTTGGATATATATTTTTTACCGGACTTAACAAATCTGTGTATATACAGGTTTTTTCCATGGTTCTTATATGGTATTGCCTGGGTTTGATGATTTTTTAAAATAATTATTTCATTAGGATCAAATTTTACATGGCTATTTCTTTGGAACAACGTGTGCTTGGATTCGAGATGTTATTAATATTTTAATTTTTGTTTTTAATTATATGATAACCGATTGTATATAACAATAGAGCTGATGCCGGTTGAGCAAAATACTCTTTATATTATCAAGATTATACAAAAAAAGCTTGTGCTGCTTAAGCACAAGCTTTTAAAAGAGGAGAGTTGTAAAATCTTGCGATGCAGAGTAGCTTGTCAAGTCATTATCGGGAACATATTATTTAAGAGATATATTTATAATACGAATTTTCACTAAGGCATCCTTACGAATCAGGATATATAGAGTAACCAAACATATGGTTTGCCAGAGCTTCCTCCAGTTTTGCACTGTTCTTTGCGTCAGCTTCACTTATGGGAATGTCACCGGGCATGAGTTGGGCAAATCCAGTCATTCCACGACCCGGTTCAAAGGTTCGCTCCTCTATATATGTGTTTTGAAAATATCCCGGTACACCCTGTACGGTATAGGTTACCTTTATTTTACCGGTGGACGGATCCAGCTCCTTAATTTTTGCCGTCACCTTGTATTCCTTACCGTCTATTTTGGTATTATGACTCCATGTTGCTCCCTGTTTAAAGGGTGTTTTTAGTATAACCAGATTGTGGAGCTTGGAGTTAACCTCGGGAGTATTAAAACGGGTGCTGGATACAACTTTTTCTGTAACCGTGCCTTTTAAATAGTTCATATAATACCTTACTGTAAATTTATCCTCAATACCGGAACCATCCTGGTATACTCCGTTGA
>LFTM01000267.1 GCA_001513505.1 Clostridiales bacterium DTU092
AATAACTCAATACCGCTTTCTGCTATCTTCTCCGGCAGTAAAATCTTCATTTTAATATCACCTCACATCTTTAGAACCTTTAGTGCGGCTGATACAGCCGTCCCTAATTCGACAGGATAACCTGCTTTGGACAGTGATAGTTCAAGGGCAACCAATGTTCTTATCAGGTCAAAACCATCTACATATCCCATGGGTCCTATGCGGATGATCTTACCCTTCAGATGCTGCTGGCCTCCTGCGATCATTATATCATATTGCAGGTTCATGGTTTTTCTCACCTGTTCTATATCGATACCCTCAGGAGCTTTTATGGCAGTTATTAAATCCGAAGCAAAATTTTCATCCGCAAACAACTGCAAACCAATGGCCTTAACTGCTGCTCTGCAAGCCTCTCCCAAATTCTTATGTCTTGCAAATATATTTTCCAGCCCCTCTTCAAGCATCATTTCAATGGCTTCACTGGCAGCTATAACCAGAGAAGCAGCTGTAGTATAAGGAGTCGTCTTGTTGTTCAGAGATTTTCTGTATGCCAGGAAATCGTAATAGAATTTCGGTAATTTGGATTTCTCAATAGCTTTCCATGCCTTTTCGCTTACGCTTACAAAGGCAAGACCCGGAGGTAACATAAAGGCTTTTTGAGATCCTGCTACAGCGATGTCAATGCCCCATTCGTCAGTCTTAACCTCCATTCCGCCCATAGAGCTTATTGCATCCACAATAAACAAACAATCGCGGTCCTTTAAGACCATACCAATCTTTTCAAGATCATTAGCGACTCCGGTTGAAGTTTCATTATGGGTCACCAGAACACCTTTCACATCCTTGCCGTCAGGTCCGTTTAAAAAATCCTCGATTTCTTTAGGATCCACACCATGTCCCCATGGCACACTTATAACTTTAACATCCAATCCGAAACGTGAAGCTATTTTTACAAACCGATCCCCAAATACACCCGTACTGGCAACTAATACTTTGTCATCGGGTGAGAAAGAATTGACCACAGCGGCTTCCATTCCACAGGTTCCCGATGAAACCAGGGTTAAAACCGGGTTTTGCGTTTGGAATACCTTTTTCAATCCTTCATTCATTTTTTCAAAATAGTGTTCAAACTCTTTTGTGCGGTGATGGATAATTTGCCTGGCCATTGTCTCTCTTACTCTATGAGGTATCATGGTTGGACCAGGAGTCATTAACAATTTTTCTCGCTGCATAAAATTACCCTCCTTAAAAAAATTTAAAAATAAAACCCGTCCTTAAAGTCAAGGACGGGATCATTTCACGTGGTGCCACCTTGTTTCACCTTGCTTTGCAAGGCCTCATTAAATATAACGGTTTAAACCGGTTATGGTTAATTCCCATACGATTCCGAGGTGGATTCGGTGGGGCTGCCTGATAGCTTGCACCAACCGCTACCTCTCTTAAAAGGCAACTTCCCATCTACTAGTCCTCTTCATCATCTTTAAATATATCTCGTTAAATTTTATTGCTAATTTTACAACATTGTTTTTTATTTGTCAATCATTTGATTTAAAAATATTATCGTTTTATTGATTATTTCACAGCCTTTGCTATTATTCCGCCACCAACCACCAGGTCGTCCTGGTAGATAACAGCAGCCTGGCCTGGTGTTATCGCACGCTGGGGTTCATCAAATACCACCCTTAAAGTATCATCTTCATACGGATAAATTGTAGCCGGTGCCTCCTTGGCCGTATATCTTATCTTAACGCTTGCCCTGATTGGGGAATCAATGCTTGTCACGGATATCAGGTTTACATCATCAACCAACATTTCCCTTGAATATACTTCATGATCCCGTCCAAGTATCACCGTATTATTCTCCGGATCTATATCTACGACGTACATTGGATGACCAAGGGATATACCAAGCCCTTTTCTCTGTCCGATAGTATAGTGAATAATACCCTTGTGCTTACCCAGTACATTACCCTGAGTATCTACAAAATATCCGGGTGCAACCGGGCCGGAAGCTCTATCCTGAACAAAACCGGCATAATCATCGTCCTTTACAAAGCATATTTCCTGGCTGTCAGGCTTATTAGCGGTAACCAGTCCGGATTTTTCAGCTATTTCCCTTACCTGCTCTTTTGTATAATTACCTAAGGGCATAAGAGTATGCTTAAGTTGATACTGGGTCATGGTGTAAAGGGCATAGGTTTGATCCTTTGCTGGTGTAACAGATTTTTTTAACAGATAGCGTTGCTTCTGATCATCGTACTCTATGCGTGCATAATGTCCGGTAGCTACATAATAAGCATCAAGAGCCATGGAGCGCCGCAGCAGCTCCTCAAATTTAATGTACCGGTTACACATTATGCATGGGTTGGGTGTACGGCCTTTGATATACTCGTCTACAAAGTAGCTAATGACCTTTTCATCAAAAACCTGCTGAAAGTTCATTACATAGAAAGGTATGCCCAGGTGGTTTGCTACCCTTCTGGCATCTTCCACCGCCGTCAGTGAACAGCAGCCACCTTCCCTTTCTACTACATCCGGGTCATCACTTGGCCATATCTGCATGGTTACACCTATTACCTCGTAGCCTTGCTGTTTTAGAATGTATGCTGCCACTGAGCTGTCCACTCCTCCGCTCATTCCTACAACTACCCGGTTTGTATTCATCGATTCACCTACTTACTGCTTACCAGCTGTTTGCTCCTATAATCCTCAATAGCGGCCTTTATGGCTTCTTCAGCTAATATTGAACAATGCATTTTAACCGGCGGTAACCCGTCTAATGCATCTGCTACAGCCTTGTTTGTCAGTGCGAGAGCTTCTTCTATCGTTTTTCCCTTTACCAGTTCAGTGGCCATGCTGCTGGTCGCTATGGCAGCGCCGCATCCAAATGTTTTAAACTTAATATCGACTATTCTGTTATCCTCAATCTTTAGATAGATCTTCATTATATCTCCGCATTTAGCGTTTCCAACCTGACCTACGCCATCAGGATTTTCTATTTCTCCTACATTTCTGGGATTCATAAAATGATCCATTACTTTTTCACTATACATAATACTTTTCCCCCTTATGTTGCACGAATAACGGCGACATATTCCTTAATCGCTGTACAATGTCGGGCAAAACTTCAAGTACATAATCAATATCCTGGTCTGTATTGTCATCACCAAGTGTCAGTCTCAGAGAACCATGAGCAATTTCATGGGTCAAACCAATGGCCAAAAGCACATGCGACGGATCAAGAGAACCTGACGTACATGCAGAACCACTGGATGCAGCAATGCCTTTCATATCAAGACTGAGCAGCAACGATTCGCCTTCTATATATTCAAAACTTAAATTTGCATTGCCGGGCAGACGCTTTGTGGGATGCCCATTTAACCGGACGTTATCAATTCTTTCCATTATACCGGAAATCAAGCGGTCACGCATTGCTGTCAGTTTACGGCTGCTGTCCTCCAGATTCTCGTATGCCAGTTCTATTGCCTTGCCTAATCCTACTATGCCGGGAAGATTTTCCGTCCCTGCACGTCTGTTGCGTTCCTGGGCACCGCCGTGCATTAAAGGATGTACCCTGACACCCTTTCTGATATATAAAGCACCCACACCTTTGGGACCATAGAATTTGTGAGCTGAAAGGGATAACAGGTCAATGTTCATGTCTTTGACGTCGATCGGCAAATGCCCTGCAGCCTGAACAGCATCGGTGTGGAAATACACACCATGTTCCTTTGCTATTTGCCCTATCTCTTTTACAGGCTGAATTGTACCTATCTCATTGTTGGCAAACATTATGCTTATGAGTATTGTTTTGTCAGTAATTGCCCGTTTTACATCATCGGGATTCACCAGACCATATTGATCAACCGGAAGGTAAGTAACTTCAAACCCCATTTTCTCCAGATACTGGCAGGTATACAGCACTGCATGATGTTCTATCGAGGAGGTAATTATATGATTTCCTTTATGTTTATTGGCCTGAGCAATTCCTTTAATAGCCCAGTTGTCAGACTCGCTGCCGCCACCGGTAAAGTATATTTCATCACCTGACGCATTTAAAGCCTTTGCCGTCCTGTCCCTTGCCATATCTACAGCTTTTCTGGCTTCGCGCCCAAAACTGTGTACGCTGGAGGGGTTTCCAAACTTTTCTGTAAAATATGGCATCATCTCTTCCATAACTTCCTGCTTAATATACGTTGTAGCAGCGTGGTCCATATATACTCTTCGTTCCATTTCCAGCACTCCTTTTCCGGTATTATCCAGTGCAAAATATTTCATATAGGATATGTCTTACTTTATGATGTAACATTATAATGTCACATATGTTATTCTTTATGAATATTGCTGTAATCTTCAATCATATCCTGAAGCGTTATATAATCTATCACCTGGTTTATGCTGTCCCGGATCTTCCTCCATACTAACCGCGTAACACAGTATTCAGCCTTTTCGCATTCGCTTACTTCCCCTTCTATAACGCAATCAACAGGGGCGATTGAGCCTTCCAGACTTCTAATTATTTCCCCTACCGTTATGTTATCAGGAGAATGGGCAAGCATATACCCGCCCTGGGCACCGCGAACACTGTTGACCAGACCGGCTTTTCTCAAGCCAGCCATCAGCTGTTCCAGATATGCCTCCGAAAGTCCCTGACGTTCTGCAATTGATTTTAACGGAACCGGTTCTCCGTTGCTGTTTAATGCCAGATCGAACATAGCTTTTACCCCATATCGTCCCCTGGTTGAGAGTCTCATATAGTATCACTCCTTAAAACCAAGTAATTTACTCGGTTTTATTTCGGTTTTAGAATAGCATATCCGAGTATTTTTGTCAAGATTTAATGCAGAGAATTTCTCCTGGTTATACCGGGAACGGGTTGTATATATTTCTTTACCGATTCATGATGGAATCACTATATATCTTTTCTTAATTGATCCAATACCTTTTTTATATTTGCCTCCCAGCCCGATTCTTTGGGTTCATAATATTTGATCCCTCTAAGCTCATGAGGCAGATACTGCTGTATTGCCCTTGCCCCCGGGTAATCATGTGAGTATTTGTATCCTTTACCATGCCCCAGTTCTTTGGCACCTTTGTAGCTCGAATCTCTTAAGTTTATGGGTACGTTTCCAACATTTTTTGTGCGAACATCCTCCAGTGCTTTTTCAATACCTACATAAGCCGAATTGGATTTTGGTGAACATGCAACGAACAAGGCTGCCATAGCCAGAATGATCCTTCCCTCCGGCCAGCCTACACGTTCCACTGCCTGGGCAGCTGCCACTGCAACCTGTAAAGCTGCCGGATTAGCCAGACCTACATCTTCAGCGGCAGCGATAATAATACGTCTGGCAATGAATTCGGGCTTCTCTCCTGATTCCACCAGCCTGGCCAGCCAATGCAGTACGGCATCGGGTTCCATATAATTCCTCATGCTTTTGATAAATGCGCTTATAACATCATAGTGGTTATCTCCATCTTTATCGTATTTAATAGCTTTTTGCTGTATACAGTCCTGAGCAACCCCCAAATCGACATGAATTATTCCCTCTTCATCCGGTGGTGTGGTCAAAACTGCAAGCTCAAGGGCGTTCATAGCCACACGTGCGTCACCATCGGATAATCGGATAATATGGTCCACAGCTTCATCGGTTATTTTTACTGAATAGTTTCCCAAACCACGCTCTTTGTCCTCAAGGCATCTGTCAATGATAAGCCGTATTTCATCCCATGACAATGGTTCAAACTTAAATATCGTGGACCTTGATAAAAGCGCCTTGTTTACTTCAAAATAAGGATTTTCCGTTGTAGCACCAATGAGTATTATCGTCCCATCTTCTACATAGGGCAGCAGAACATCCTGCTGTCCTTTGTTCAAACGGTGAATCTCATCATAAAACAGTATTACACGACCTTTGGGATTTAATAAATAATTTTTCGCCTCTTCTGCAGTTTCACGGATTTCTTTAACACCTGTTGTTGTAGCATTCAGTTTTTTAAAAGGATATTTTGTCTCCCTGGAGATAATATGGGCCAACGTAGTCTTTCCGGTCCCGGGAGGTCCATAGAAAATCACTGAAGACAATCGATCGCTTTTTATAGCTCTATACAACAGTTTATTCTTTCCTATAATGTGCTGCTGACCGACAAATTCTTCCAGAGTATTTGGACGCATTCTTGCAGCCAGCGGCATGTTTCTTTCCATCTGCATCATTCCCTTATATCGTGTTTTTGCATTATGTAAAAGGATGACCTTTCAAGTCATCCTTTTATCTTATAACTCCTTCATTGTACAGTGGGAAATTATTACACAGGCTATCCACAATAGAAATAACCTGTTCACAGTTTGCTTCAGGATCCGATATAGCAAGCGAAATAGCTTTTGCAATCTGATACATTTCATTTTCACCCATTCCCCGGGTTGTAACAGCCGGTGTACCGATTCGTATTCCGCTGGTGACAAACGG
>LFTM01000246.1 GCA_001513505.1 Clostridiales bacterium DTU092
GATATGCCGAGAGATTATTTAGGAACGGTTAAACTTCGTAACGAGTATAGAGTTTATAAATCAGATGTACCTAAATTATACATTATAAGGGGAATCAGTCCCAGGCAAACGTATGAAAATAATGTTTATCATGACAATGTATTGGCGTTATACAAAGCTTTAAAAGGCAAGCCTGTCACCGTCAATGATGTTCTTGATGCAATTGAAGAAGGTTCGGTCACAGGATTAAGTCTTCGTACCTATGGCTATAAAAGAAGATATGAGGTCCAGGATATCCTGGTGGTGTTGTGCGCCTTAGGATTAGCAGATGTAGAAAAGGAACGAAGAGGATTTGTTTATACGATACACGTAGGATCACCGCCGGCGTATAATTGAATCATTTCGTATTTTTATATTTTGAAGGAGAGATTATACATGGATAAGTGCGAATGGTGCGGAGGAGACTTTGACGAGTTTGGTATGATAATAATGAGCTTCGCAGAAGATGACCCATCTCATACCATATGTCGAGATTGCTATAACAAATTTGTGGCTGACATGTTTGGAATAGAAAATTTTAGGGATTATGAAAAAGAAGTAACCTTTACAGACTGTGATGGAATTGAGCATTGCTTTAAAATAGGAAAGAGAATTGAACCGATAGGTATTCATTGGGAGGCAGCAGAATTTATAGATACAAACAAAATAGGCTACTCATTTGCTGTACATCAGGGTTTGGAAGAAGACCCAAATGATGCTATAAAAAGGCTTTATAAAAAGATAAGAAAAGGATTATCACGAAAGTTTATAAAAAGAGAAGTTGTTTTCGGGCAGGAAATTGTGTCATTTAAAGGAGAGACTGTTGAGGGACGTATTGGATGGGATGAAAATTATGATAGAATACCAAAATTTATAATAGATGGGAAGGAATACAGCCTGGAGGAATTTGGCGAAATGGTAATGACATTTGAAGGGTGGAACTTTAAGTTGAAGTTTACTGATCCTACAGATTAGTCTATCAGTCTATTTATTTAAAAAGTAGGGCATAGAATGGATTGTTCACTATTAATAAAATTGAAAAAGTTTAAAAATGGACTTGATTATTATCCTTTAGGTGTATAGATACTGTAATATAATCTAAAAAAGAAAGAAAAAACAGAAAAAGAATCAAGTCAGGGGGTATCAAACAAGATTTGTTAAGTCCATTATAGACAATTCGATAGGGTACATAGTTCCTTTGATGTTAAGCCAACAAAAAATGATAGAAAAATAGGAGCCTGCTATGTTTAATTATGATTATTTTTCTGATTCGGCTTTCAGAGAATCCATGGAAGAGCTCTGTTTGGAAAAAGGAGAGCAATTCATTGACCCATTAACTATGACGGAATTAAGCATTACAGCTCCGGGATCTTTGATAGATCTGGTGTATTTCAAAAATCTTAAGTCGCTTCATATTTATTGTGCAGAGTTGGACAATCTTAATGAGTTGTAAATGCTTAAGCATTTGACAGAACTTGTACTTTTTGATAACAGAATAAATGATCTGTCGGCCATATGGGAGATGGAGCAACTTACCAGCTTATGCATGGATCAATGCTGTGATATTGCTCTTGTATCACGATTGAGGAATTTAACAAAACTGGAAATAAAGCACAGAAATTTATCCGATTTACATTTTCTTAAGAATCTAACAAAGCTGGAATATTTAGTTTTGCAAGCTTGTAATCTGGACAATATTGAATTTGTTCAAAACATATCAAACCTTCGTCTAATAAATATAGCAATTAATAGAGTCGAAGATATACGGCCTTTAAAAGGGTTAACCAATCTGGAAGTGGTTGAGGTATGGGGGAATCAGATCCAGGATCTTTTACCTCTTAAAGAATTGGAAAACATAATCGAGCTGGATATTTCAAGTAACCCTATAAGTTGGGAATACTGTGATTTAAGTGATTTAAAATGCCTTCCCAGTTTAAAGAAAATTGGACTGTTCAATGTTTCTATCACTCCTGAACAAATAATAAAAGCTCAGAAATTAGGACAAGTGTATCTCGGAGGCAAAAAATGCAGCGACATATCATTTTTAGCTAATCATCCGAGCATCGAATTGGTAAGCCTGTTTGAGAGTTCAGTCCGGGATATCTCATACCTCACAGAGCTTTCTAATCTGAAAGAATTGTGGATTGCTGGAAATGAAAAAATAGAGGATTATACTCCGATTCATGTACTTAGAAGGAAGGGGACAGAAGTATATACAGACGGATGGACAATGCGAGATGATTATATTGAACTTCATGTTCACACCATATATTCAAAGAAAGGCTCGGTAATCCAGCCTAAAGTGCTGGCAAGCTGGTTGTCCGAAGTGGATGCAAAAGCGGTTGCTATTACCGATTATAATACGGTGGAGGCATTTCCTGAAGCAAGCTGCTTTTTGTGGATGAATAATATCAAAATAATCTTCGGTATGGAGACCAGTACGGAAAAAGGGCGTATTACACTACTGGCAAAGGATCAGGATGGTCTAAAATGCCTGTATCGTTTAGCGGCTGGTTTGAATGGTGCAGATGATATCATTAAAGAGATTTACTTGCCCAAAGAAAGGGCTTGCTAATGGGCAGCGGTGATGAGCATGGGGAGTTGGTGCAGGCTATAGAACGAGGTGAGGTATGGGAAGAGCTTATATCTCTTGCAAAAAAGTTTGATTATCTGGAGGCTATGCCGGTATTCAGCAGAGAGGTTGTGGAAACTATTATCGAATTGGGTGAAAAATTGGATATTCCTGTTTGTGCTGTAAGTGATGCCAGGTTTTTACGGCGTGAGGATGAAGTATTGTTGCGCGAACTAAATAACACAAAGATTGAAGCACCAAGGTACTTG
>LFTM01000273.1 GCA_001513505.1 Clostridiales bacterium DTU092
CCGAAATAACCGCAGATGAGTTCAGAGAGAATTCAAACATACTGGACCTGCTGCACAGCGTAGGGTTTATTCCCTCCAAAGGCGAGGGGCGGCGTCTGATTACCCAGGGCGGACTCTATGTAAACGATGAGAGGGTAGAGAGTATAGAACATCAGCTTACCCGGGAGGATCTGCGGAATGGCAGCCTGCTTGTACGCAGAGGTAAAAAGACATACCATCGCATAGTGGTAAAATAGATTTATCTTCATCTGCAATAAAAAATTAAGTCGGGGCTATTTGCCCCGACTTTTTGTTTTTTCCTAATCGTTTCTTCTGCCAAAGGCCCCTGAAATCAGCATAAGTCTGAGCAGCTGCAACACAGCTGTCAAAGTGGCAGCAACATAGGTAAGAGCGGCAGCATTAAGTACTTTACGGGTATGCGGCGTTTCTTCTCTGCTGAGATAACCGCCTACTTCCAGTGCTTCGATAGCCCGGCTGCTGGCATTGTATTCAACAGGAAGGGTTACAAGCTGGAATAAAACTGCTGCGCTGAATGCTATAACCCCTATTTTTGCCAGATTGGGAGCACCTAAAAGCAAACCTAAAAACAACAAGGGAAAAGCCAGCTGTGAACCTATTGTAGCGATAGGTACGATGGCGGTACGTATGTTGAAGGGAATATACCCGTATTGATGCTGTATCACATGACCGGCTTCATGGGCTGCTACTCCCAATGCTGCAAGAGAACTTGAGTTGTACACATGGGGTGAAAGCCTCAACACTTTGTTGCGAGGATCATAATGATCGGTCAGCATTCCACGAGTCTGCTCAATTCTTACATCATATATCCGGTTATCGTGAAGGATCTCCCTGGCTACCTCGGCACCAGTAAGGCCGCTGCGAGCACCAATCCTTGAGTATCTGGCGAAAGTATTCTGCACCTTGAACTGAGCGTACATGGCCAGGAAGATAGCCGGCAGAAGTAATATCATAGTAGGATCATACCAGAAAAACGGCATATATTTCAGCTCCTTTCGATGCGTAATTTACTATGATCAATTTACATTTAAGTTTCTCAAAGCTTTATTTATCAATATATTGATGACCTTGGCAATCATCCATTAAATGAATGGGTTAAACGGATGGCAGGTTGTCAATATATTGTTTACTGAGTATTTTTATAATTTTGATTAAGTGGATAAAATCTCCACTGCTTTCTATAAAAATATTATCATATCCGCAAACAAAAGTCAATAAAGGTCAAACATTTTTTAAGGCTTTTGTTTAGTATGGCTGATATATTTTATATATATTATGTTTATTTATATTTCACCATTATTTCGCATATAGTACACATGTACAAATCTTTGAGAATATCATGGAAGCTGCCTTGAACTTCTGTGAGTGGGATAATATTCTTCAGCATTATTATGTAAATTGCAGAATACTATGGAAATCATCTTGTGAAAAGGCCTAGAACCTGTTAACGAAGCGGAAGATAGCCGGAACCAATGTCTGAGTGTAAGCGAGTTTGATGAAGGGACCGGAGCAAGTGTTACAGGTTCTTAGCTTTGGAGCTCCAGCGGTTGAAATAATATTCTTCGGATATTTTCTTCATTTTAAAAATCTTGAGATACACTCGAGAAACAAGGTTTTGCTTGATAACAGGGCACAAAAAATGATAAAATTATATGGGCTTTAATTCTACCGATGATAATTAATAACTGCAGGACATCATAGGATGCTATGAATTTATTATATTTTTGGGGGTTAAGCCATGAAAAAATCAACAAAGATTGTTGTGGGTATAGTTATTGTATTTGTATTATTGCTTGTATGGGTAATAAGCAGCTATAACGGGCTGGTGGCTAAAAACGAAACGGTAGAAACAGCCTGGAGTCAGATAGACAACCAACTTCAGAGACGTAACGATCTTATACCTAATCTGGTAGCCACAGTCAAGCAGTATGCTGCACATGAGTCAGAGGTTTTTGCTCAGGTGTCTGAGGCCAGATCCAAGCTGGCAGGAGCAACTACTGTCGAAGATGTTGCGCAGGCCGATGCCGAAGTTACAAGCGCCTTGTCACGGTTACTTGCCATAGTTGAGAATTATCCTGAGCTTAAAGCCAATGAGAATTTTATTCAGCTGCAGGATGAGCTGGCGGGAACCGAAAACAGGATTGCGGTTGCAAGGAGAGATTATAACGAAGCGGCACGCAGCTATAATACGACAATCAGAAGATTTCCAACAAACATCATTGCCGGTATGTTTGGGTTTGAAAGAGCACAATATTTTGAAGCATCTGAAGATGCCCGTCAAGCTCCTGACGTGGGTGACCTGTTTGAAGATTAAATAAGGTGCTGATGAATATGAAACGCATCAAATATGTTAAGCTAACCGTATTACTCTGTGTTGTTACGCTTTTGCTTACTGCCTGTTTGGTAATCGAAGACTATCCGGAGCCAACCGATGCTTTTTATGTAAACGATTTTGCAGATATACTGGATTCAGAGGCTCAAAACCATATTCAGGCAGTAGCTAAAGAGCTGGAAGATGTCACCACAGCACAGGTGGTTGTAGTTACCATGGACGGGATCGGCGGTGATTCCCTTGAGGAATATACCCTGGAACTGTTCAGGCAATGGGGGATTGGTCAAAAGGACAAGGACAACGGTGTCTTAATATTTGTGGATGTGGAAGGACGTCAATCAAGGATTGAGGTGGGTTATGGTCTTGAAGGGGTGCTCACCGATGGGAAAACCGGCAGAATACAGGACCGGTATATGATACCTCATTTCCGGAATGGTGAATACGGTCAGGGGATAGTTGCAGGATTTAATGTAATAGTCAACGAAATATATAAGGAATACGGTTATACCGATAGGTTAATCGAAGACGGCAATCTGGCTGAAGGTGGAATACTGCCTGAAGAGGAAGCTGAGGATGAAGACGATTTAACTCCCTTTATAATTGCTATTGTAATAATGGCAGCGCTATTAATTTTGGATTTCTCTTTGTTTAAGGGGGCAATAACCATGGCGATCCTCCGTTCCTCAACAAGAAACAGGCGGGGAGGGTTCTTTGGCCACCATGGAGGAAGCGGATTTGGTGGCGGCAGCTTCGGTGGTGGTGGAGGCAGTGCCGGTGGCGGAGGCAGCTCCAGAAGCTGGTGATAAGGATATAGACTTGAAATAAAAAAGAAAACATGCAATAAACATGAAAGCATGGGTGGAGGGAGAAGAATGCAAAAAAGGCATTATATTATATTTTTTCTTGTACTGATGATGCTTTTTCAAATGGTGAATACCGATAATATAACTTTAGCCCAAAGTCAGATAAAGCTGACGGCAGGCCTGGGTACATATCCAATAAGGCCCGGGGAACCGTTTGATATTGTTTATAATATTACCAACTCTACTGACAGGGCTATTAGTGTCAATATATATCAGGAACTGTACAGCAGTGACAATCGTCCTGTTCCCGGTTCCAGTATAACCATTTCAAGTTCTGAACTCATACAACCGGGGAAACACCAGAGTATATCCAGCGCGGGTGACTATGATGCAATAGACGGTTATGTTAAGTATTCGGTGGAATATGCAGAGGAAGGACAGAATGAATGGAAAAAGTTGGGCGAGGGTACAATTAACATTGTCAATATGGATCTTAGTGTAAGCTACAAAGTTAATGTTCCCGGCAAGGTAAAAAAGAATGATGAGGTTCAGTACACTGCTGTAGTAGAATCTGACTCCAATGTAGCCATATCGGATATCATAGTGATAGACAGTCAGATGGGCGAGTTGGGAAGGATCTCCAGATTGGAACCCGGTGACGGGAAGACGCTCACCAAGTATTTCAGACCCCAAGCTACTACCGAAAGTTATCTTATACTGAGATATAAAGATCCTATGGGAGTAAGAGGGGAGATAACGCAGGAATTTCCCAATGCAAAGGTTAAGGTTCAGGTTCAGGAGCAAGAGCCGGTGTACTCCCTGGAATTGTCAGGAAGTGTGGATAAATCATTTATCACCTCTGAAGAAGAGGTGACCATAAAGCTGCGGATTAAGAACTCCGGTAATGTGGCTTTGAATAATGTACAGTGTACCGATTGGAACGGCAATGTGTTTTTTGAGATTGTTTCACTGGCTCCGGGGCAGGAGACCACAGCCGAGTATAAAGCAAGGGTTAGTCCCGATAAGGAATATAAGATAATATGCAGCGGGACTCCTGAAGATGGTGCTGAAAAAGTAAATGCTGCCTATAATATTATGATAAAAAAAGCTGAGGCCAATATCGATATTAAGAGAGAATTCGAGCCTCAGGAGATAGCTCCCGGAGATACGGTAACGCTGAATTATACTATCATAAATTCAGGAAATGTTACATTGGTGAATGGTGTGGTAGAAGAGCCTGAACTTGGAAATGTTTCTTCATTTGATAAATTGGAACCCGGTGAGGAGAAAACATTCTCCGTTCAGGCAGAAATGGATGAGGATGGAATCATAAGCAAAACCGTTGTAACGGCAAAGGATCCGGATACCGGGGAGACTTACCGTTTTGAGGCCGATGAGTTGCTCATTCCTGTCGCTGGAGGTGGTCAGAATGTTCATCTGTCCATTGATGTTACCTTTGATCCCCCCAGCCTTGAAGAGGCAGGAGCGGTTGAAGTCATATGTACTGTAATAAATGACGGTGATATTGAACTCAATAATATAGAGGTTTTTATCAAAGAAAGAGATATCCCTATGGGAAGCGTACTGACACTTAGTCCCGGTCAGGAAGAAACTTTCAGACTTCCTCAGCTTGGAGTTGAGGAGACAGAGAGTTTTACCATAGTGGTGAAGGCTGAAGATCAAGAGGGTAACGATTATGAGTTTACCAGTGAGCCTTTTGAAATTGTTGTGGGACTTGAAGGGCTTGATGATGAGGAAGATGCCGGCAGCCGGGGCAGAGTTGCTGTACTCAGGACGATATTGATAGTGATCATACTTTTAATTATATTAACAGCCGGTGCCCTGCTATATGTATTAAGGGATTCAATACCTTTCTTCCAAAAGTTCCGAAAGAGAAGAACTCTGAAGAATAAAGCTCCTTCCAGCAGGAGTTAGTCCTTATATTTTTCAATGAACTGCTGAGTAGAAATCCAGAACTCCATGGGTTGACGGGAAGCACTGGTTTTGGAAGGTTTTTTAGCTGCCGGAGGTGAAAACAGCCAGCGAAGAAAAGTCATCCAGTTTTTCAGCCTGGTAGTGTTTTTACCCGGCGGCAGAGGGCGTACTGAAAAACCCATTCGCCGCACCCCGGGTCCGAAAAGAGTTATGCCCCACAGGGCTTTTATCCGGGGGTCCAGTTTGCCCTGACGTATCAGCCTGGCCAGGTTGCGCATTTCCTCCCGGAAAAGAGGCAGCAAATGGATATCAGAGGCTACCTTAACATCGCCCACTTTTCCCCGTGATATGGCAATGTTTGATATGTGCAGTTCGGCCACATATTCTCCCGGCTGTACACTATTGTTTTCGTCCAGAGGGAGGGGTTCTCCTTTATAGGGGTGGATGGCCACACGCAGAAGCTGATAAGGGGAATTTTCCACGGTG
>LFTM01000035.1 GCA_001513505.1 Clostridiales bacterium DTU092
GTTGGATGTATATAAAAAATCCACCGAACCCTGGAAATATATCATGCTGGCTCAACTATTGTTTGGTATAAGACAAGGCGTTCTTGCGTTTCTTATAAATTTGGTGGTGTTTATAACCACAAAAAAAGAAATCAGCATTGGAAAGCTTGCTCTCCTGGGCTCGTTCATTGCCATACCGACGTTTATTGTTCTTGAAAAAGTATTAAAACCCCGGTATCGAATGTGTTTTTTTACCGGAGGAGCCCTTATGATGTTCCTGTCTATAATTGTTCTGGCTCTAAAGACTAATATACAAACTTTAACCATTTATACTGTTCTAAATACTATTGCACTGCCCTTATTTACTGTTCCTCTTAATTCAGCAGCTTTTAACGTCATTGAAAAAAATCAACACAATACCTACCGGGTTGAGTATATAATACTGCAGGAGATCGGCCTAAATGCAGGCAGACTGCTGGGCACTCTGATCTTTATTATGCTGGCAGATATGCTGGAAAAACCAAAAATTACTCTGGCATTCCTTTTATTTATTGGTTCTGTTCAATTGTGGACACTCCTTTTTCGCAAAAAAATTGACTTTGATGAAAAAGTCATGGACGAAGCATGAATTTTATTCAGCGGCTTTTTCTGCATACTCTCTAAATAGCTTGATGTAAATTTTATAGTTATCAAGGGAAACTTCGGGAGGTGTTTGATGATCTACCGATGGGATGTATCCGCCCGACCGCATAACAGGCAATATTCTGTCAAATTCTGCACGCATCTCTTTTTCGCCTTTAGACATGACCATCTTATCATATCCGCCCATCATGAGGAAATCAGGATACTTCCTGCGAATACTTAAAATATCGACTCCTGCCTGTCTTTCCAGTGGGTATACCCCCTCTATGCCGGCTTCATTCATCCAGGGTATCATGCTGGTAATATCACCATCGCTGTCAATTAGAACTTTTACTTTAAACTTTTTTATATGGGGAACTATCCTTTGGTAGTAGGGGGTAAGAAACTCATTAAACATTTTGTATGATAACATGGGACCATGGTTGTATGACATATCCTCTGCAAACCCCACCATATCCGGAACAAGTATGGGGAATAATTCTTCAACTACACGGATGTTAAACTCTGTCAAATCGCTGTTCATCCTATGCATTAATCCGGGGTGATCATAAAATGCATAAAAATGACCTTCAATACCGAAAAGGATTCTTGGAAACCAGAAATAACCATCAAGCCACAGCCTTACAATTATTTCACCTCTGTCATGCTTTTCTTTCAGTTCCAAAGCAGCAGTTTTTAAGTTATCAATAATAGAATCCGTATACAGATATCTTTTTATCTCTTCATAATCTTCCTCGTTTTTTATTATCGGCGCTCCATGACCATCAGGTCTTGGCAGTTCAGGAGATATAGCGCTCCCAGATATCAGAAGCATAGGATCCAGATTAAAATATCTTTGGGATTCCTCCAGGGAAAGTCCCGCAGGAAAACCTTCTTTATTCCAACGTTCTATGGTTTTATCCCACCATGCAGCCCATTCAACCATCGGAAGCCGGTCACTGACTCTTTCAAAATTTAAAACCTTTAAAAATCTTTCCCTTGAAGTCATATAGCTTATCCCCTTTCTGACATACGCTCCACTTTTTATATAATATAACCCAAAAATGGTTGCAATAGATTGAACATCATTGACTGAGCCGGTTATAAACTATAAAATACAATTAAATATCACATAACGAAAGCAGGGATATTAATTGTTGGATTATCATATTCATACCACATACTCACCCGATGGCCAAATGTCAATGGAAACCGTATGCGAACGCGCCATTGAAGCTGGTTTAAAAGAAATTGCCTTCACCGACCATATTGATATGGATTGGCCTGACCCGACCATTCCTCCGTTTGATATAAAAACACTTGATCAATATTTTGAAGATCTCAATAAAATAAAAGAAAAATACGAAGGCTGGCTTACCATTAAAAAAGGAATAGAGCTCGGCCTTCAACCCCATATTTTAGAACAATGCACCAGCATTATTCAATCCTATCCTTTTGATTTCGTAATCGCGTCTGTTCACCTGGTTAACGGGGTTGACCCTTATCTGGGCGAGTATTATTCCGGCAGGACCAAAGAAGAGGCCTACCGGCTATACTATCAGGAAATATTGGACCTCATCGGTTCATTTAACGAGTTTGACGTTTTAGGTCATCTGGATTACATCAAGCGCTATTCTCCATATCCGGCAGAGGACGATGATCATCTGTTATGCAGTAAACTTGTAGATGATATAATCCTGACTCTGGTTAACAAGGGAAAGGGGCTTGAAGTCAATACGTCAGGCTACCGGCACACCTCAAATGCCCCCATGCCTCATATGGATATTATTCGCCGTTACAGGCAGCTCGGCGGAAATATCATAACCCTTGGATCCGACGCCCACCGGCCTGAACACATAGCATTTGAATTTGACAGAGCTGTTAATGAAATAAAGAAGTCAGGGATTTCTCACCTGACTGCCTTTACCGGCAGGGTGCCTGAATATGTGCCCATCATCTAATTATCATCCCATATTTATTATAAAGTATGTCTGACATAATTGCATCATATTATTGTTGTACTCTGATCACACTTGATTTCGATAATAAAACCCGTTTATAAACAAACGGGTTTTATTAATCACTGTATTGGGATGACTAGTTTGTATAATGTCAATAATCTTCTATGATATACGGCACTGTAATGCTAAATATTTCATTAAGGATATCCATAACCTTATCATCGCTGCATTCCAGTTTGCCATGTTTTTTTGCCTGCGATGGTCCTATATAGCCCCATAACAGTTGCGCAAGAGTATTTATAGATACTGTTGACTGGGGAAATCCGTCAGATGGAGTCACTTCAACCATTCCGTTCACACTTTTTAGATAAAATACTCCGTCGTTCCATGGAAGTACGTCATCTATCACTTTCAGATACAATTCAAAATCCTTTTGTGTTTTTAGCCCATTCAAAGCCCGTCTGACATCCACGATTCTTCCCATGACATAAGTCTGCTTATACATTAAACCCCGGGAATCATGCATATCAACATACGTAATATCATCTGCCGGTGCATTCCATATAATAGCATCGCTCTGTGAATAATGGCTGGCAACTACCTTCAAAAGTATATCCTTGGCCTCCGGTGCATTATGGATAAGCTCACGTATCCTCAATTCTCTGTTTGCAATTGTAAAGAGAACATAACCGGTTGCTTTAGCACCATCAAAAACTATATAGCCAGTGCCATGGTCAACATAAAGGTCACCCAATATGCGTTTCCAATCGTCCTCTCTTCTTATTACATATCCATTATAATCCTGCATGAATTCATGATAGCATTTGTCTAATATATCAATATTATCTGAAGATACCGGAATTATATCCCCGGAAATTCTGCCCGGACCGGTAAAAAGCTCATTATTCCCCCGATACGTCAAATGCTCGTAACAAATCTCCCATCCGTATTTTCTGTAAAAATCATATCGAAACGGTAACAGAATCGAAACCCATTCCTGGCGCTCATGCATTATCTTCAGCGATTGCCGGATTAAAGCGGCTGCATCGCCTCTTCCACGGTATTGGGGCCACGTTGACATGCCAACCAAATAGGACGTATCCACCTGCCTGTTTCTTATCATGATTTTGTACGGTAATAATTGAAGGGCGGAACGTATATTGTCTTTATCATAAGACGCCAATGCATATTGGCTTTTATACCTGTTTTCAAAAAACCATTCAACAAACTCCGGTGAATCATCAAAGCAGTATTCCCACAGTTTCTTTACCTGTATCTTATCTTTTTCAGAAGGTATTCTGATATCCATAACTACTCCTTTGCCGGATATGCAGTATATTTTTCGATCATCTTTACAGGATAGTATGACATTTTTGCCTTGCGCAGCCCTGGGATTCCCATATCCTCTTCCCGGTTTATGTATGGAATATGCTCCCAGCAGTTTTTCGCAAACTGTTGATTTATCATGGCATAAGAACCATGATAATCAGTATTCGCCTTTTCAAAATGGATAAGAGCCATTTCTGGGTTCAATAGATCTCCAATGGAAAAGGCCTGAATTTTACCGTCAATTCTTAATGCTCCGCCTTTAAGCCCTAACTTATGAAAATTATTAAGGGCTTCCATTATAGCTATCTTTTCATCCTGCAGACTTTGAGTTATCTCTTTTCCTTCCATCCATTCAATTTCAGCTTTTATACACTCTTCAATGTTACTGTCATCGATGTTCTCATACGTATACTCATAGTTTTTCAGGAATTTATTAATATGATTTCTTTTCCTGTGATATTTCCTTCCTTCCAAATTGACAAGATCATAAGTGCGGTATATATAATCATCGTTGTTGCGATCGCGTTCATAACGGAAAAACCCGGGCATAGCTTCATCAATCAGCTTTCGCATGGGGTTTGTAACACATTTTACTATAATGGGAAACCCTTGAGCTTTATAGTACTCCATAACCTTATGGAACACCTGATCCAAAGGACCATCGTCCTTCCCTAACGGAGGAAATATAAAATGAAAACTATCGCCCAGGCGGCCGATAACACATAAAAAATCATCAATTACAGTAAACCTTAAATTAAATGCATAGCGCCAGATAAACATGTTTGAAAAAGAAAACTCAGAATTTTCATAATGCCCCATTGATAAGTAATGATCGATGACAGGTTTATCACTTAGTTCAATTTCTTTAAAATCTATATTCACGAACGCTACCCCTTTCTCATATTATATTATATAAGACAAAGCTTAAAAGTCAAAACAACCAAATTTATGTTTGTTTCCACTATATGCCTAATTATCGGATTTCTTGTGTTTTTTCAAAAGGGGTAACGAATTGCTGGCTCCTTTTATTTATAACTCCCTCACACCTATAACTTTATCTTCACCAACCCTTTTCTCATAACTTTGGATTGTCCTTTCAATATTTGATAACATATTCTTTATGGTGGTAATGACGGGTTCAAACTCTTCATAAAATATGATAATCAAATCCCCTGCTTTTGCGTTTTTCATGGCCGTCTTCAGCGCTTGTACCTCTGAAAGAATTATTTGGATCCTGTTAGGATCCATACCCGCAGACAACGCCCCCTCCCTGAGGAGTTCTGCGACTTCGCCCTTACGGCGGCCTCTTAAATCCGCATCCTCTTTTATTATAATGCTATCAAACGCTTCACCGCACATATATCCTATTCGTTTAATCAAATTATCCTTCCTGTCTCCCGGTACACCGATAATTCCAACTACCCGCGATGCCCCCATCATTTTTACCGCATCAATGGTGTAGCTGTAACCGGTTATGTTATGGGCATAATCCACCACCACCCTAAAATCTCTGATGTTAAATACATTGAACCGTCCAGGATTTTGCAGTTCATCGGTATAGAAAGAACTTAAAGCGTTTTGAATTGTTTCCAGCGGAATTTTCATAGCATAAGCTACACTTACGGCAGCCAGACTATTCTCTATATTATAAACCAACTTTCCATTATAGGTTGCAGGGATCCTTGAAATATTAAGAACCTGTACAAACCCGTCCCCGGTAGCCACAGTTATATGCCGGTCTTTCAAAAATACAGCAAGCCCACCCTCGGCCAGGTGTTTGTGTATGATCAGATTATCCTCTCTCCTGGAAAAGTATATAATATTACTCCTCACTCTTTTAGCAGCCTGTACCACCAAAGGATCATCTGCATTCAATACCACATATCCATTGGTTTTTACAGCTTCCACTACGAGAGACTTAACATATAGCAAATCCTCCAATGTATAAACTCCATCTACCCCAAGATGGTCTTCTGTAATGTTTGTCAACACACCAATATCACTTAGATCGTATCCCAGGCCGGATCGGATAATGCCTCCGCGAGCAGTTTCCAGTACAGCAACCTCAGTATTTTTATCAGTCATCACCACCTTTGCACTGGCCGGTCCGGTTGTGTCACCTTTCATAACACAACGATCATTAATGAATATCCCACCGGATGTGGTCATTCCAACTTTAAAACCGTAGACCTTGAGTATATGTGCAATCATTCGGACAGTTGTGGTTTTTCCGTTTGTCCCGGTGACTGATATAACAGGAATTGAGTGTCTGCTTCCCGATGGAAAAAGCATATCTACAATGTTTTTTGCAACATTTCTCGGTTTACCCTTTGAAGGATACAGATGCATCCGAATTCCGGGAGCTGCATTAACTTCTATTACTGCACCTTTCCCCTCGGTTATTGGTTTTGATATATCCGGGCAGGCTATATCAACCCCTGCTATATCAAGGCCGATTATCTGAGCCGCTCTTATTGCGATTTCGGAATTTTTCGGATGAATTCTTTCCGTACAATCAACCGCTATCCCACCCGAGCTAATGTTTGCGTTTGGTTTTAGGTATACACGTTTTCCACGGGCAGGGATGCTGTCAAGGGTAAATCCATGTTTTTTCAGTAATGCAATGGTTATTTCATCAATTTTTATTTTTGTAAGAGGCTTTTCATGATCTTCACCTCGTTGTTCATCCGCATTTGTCAATTCAACAAGCTGCTTTA
>LFTM01000091.1:0-1630 GCA_001513505.1 Clostridiales bacterium DTU092
GTTATCAAAACCGTTTTAGACCTGATTCTGAGTATCTCTATACTCTGTGTAGAAATGGCGAACTTGGTGAGATCTATTTCGCAAAAGCTCATGCTATACGCCGTAGAGCCGTTCCTACCTGGGGTGTTTTCCTGAATGAAGAAGAGCAGGGTGGAGGCCCATTAATTGATATCGGTACACACGCACTGGATTTAACCCTTTGGATGATGGACAACTATAAGGTAAAAGCCGTTATGGGAAGCGTGTATCATAAGTTATCCAGCAGAGAAAATGCTGCTAATGCATGGGGTCCCTGGGATCCGAGCAAATTTACAGTTGAAGATTCGGCTTTCGGATTTATTACCATGGAGAATGGCGCTTCCATTGTATTGGAATCCAGGCGGGCTCTGAACACTCTTCAGGTTGGCGAGGCTATTACAACCTTGTGCGGAACTGAAGCAGGCGCTGACATGTGGGATGGTTTGCGTATAAATGGTGAAAAATACGGTAAATTATATATAACGAAACCCGGTCTCGGTGCTTCAGGCGTAGATTTCTATGATGCAAGCGCTCAAGAATCTCCGGGAGACAGGGAAGCCAGACTGTGGATTGAGAGCATAATTAATGACACCGAGCCTCTGGTGAAACCCGAGCAGGCGTTGGTTGTAACGGAGATACTCGAGGCAATATATCAGTCGGCAAAAACAGGTAAAGCGGTTTATTTTGACTGATAATGTTTAACCTCCTGATTTGTATAATAAAGGGGAAGGAGCGATTCCATCCCCTTTTTTGTATTCTTTTATCAGCCCTATAGCTTCCAATGACTGGGAGTTTCGTCTGTGAAATTATAATTTTTGACCACCCGGTTCAAAATTGGAGTAAGTTGACAAAATACTGAATAAGGGATAAAATTATTATATTGTCCAAAATATATATTTTGAAATTTTGTGTTTAAAATACCCTCTCAATTTTGAGTAGTTTTTTTATAAATGACAGTAAACGGAAAACAAATAATGGTTTTGAGGTGATAATGTGTTTGGAATGTCGGAAAAAAAGATTGAAAAATGGGGTCAAAAGAAAAAGCTAGGAAAGCTAGTAAAAGCATTGGCCCATTCCAACAGCATATATCGGGCTGCTGCAGCAGAAGCTTTGGGCAATATTGATGACGAAGAATCAGCGCATGCTCTTATTACTGCGTTAAGGGATCCGGTTGCTGAGGTACGGTTGAATGCCGTTATTTCTCTTGAAAAAATTAAAAGCCCTTTGGCAGTTGAGCATTTGAGAAATATAGCCAAGAATGATGAGGATCCGGAAGTCAGGAATGAAGCTGCCCGTGCTTTAGGAATTGTTCCTAAAGATAGCAAATAAATAAATGTTTTGTAGGGGTTGAGAGGGTAAACAACATAAACAGCAGGCAACGGCGTTTTCATTTGCCTGCTTTTTATATTGTTTGTAAAATAGTCTGTATTTTAAGTGTAGACGATATGAATAAATACTTTATATGAGATAGATAATAAGAGAAAGATTTGATCAAAGGGAGGTAAATTCAATGGAAGGCCGTGTTGAGAAAACAAATAAGATGCTGCCAGGTGTAAAATGTGTTGTAAACACCTGCCATTATCATATTCCAGGCTGTCTCTTATACACATCT
>LFTM01000091.1:1668-9247 GCA_001513505.1 Clostridiales bacterium DTU092
TAAACACCTGCCATTATCATATTCCAGGTGACTATTGCAGTGCACAGCAAATTGAGATTCAACCAAGGAACGCCAAAAATACCCAGGAAACCGATTGTGCTACTTTTGTTATGAAATAGATACGAACAAAATTTTGAGAAACAGGCATATCTGATGAAAGATATGCCTGTTTTTTTATAGTAATTTTTATAATTTACTGAAAATATATAATTTTTTATAAAAGTTTTATAAAGCTTCCTGTCTACAAAAACAGTTCCAGGGCTTTCATTTTTCATGGATTTGATTTATAATCTATAAATATAAATATAAAATTTGCATGTTAAACAGAGTATAGCAAGTTTATTGTATTATATCTATTTATTAATAAAATCGAATGCTCAATTTTTTTAATATATTGAATGATCAAATATATGTTATGGAGTGATAATGTGAGAAAACTAGTATTAGGAAATGAAGGAATAGCCAGAGGAGCATATGAAGCAGGTGCAAGAGTTGCAACGGCATATCCGGGGACCCCAAGCACTGAAATTATTGAAAACGCTGCAAAATATGATGAAATTTATGCGGAATGGTCACCTAATGAAAAAGTTGCAATGGAAGTTGCGATTGGTGCTTCGTTTGCCGGAGCCAGAGCTTTGGTTGCTATGAAGCATGTTGGTCTGAATGTAGCGGCTGACCCGCTGTTTACGGTTTCCTATACCGGTGTTAATGCCGGTCTTGTTATTGTAGTGGCAGATGACCCTGGAATGCACAGTTCACAAAATGAGCAGGACAGCCGTTTCTATGCCCGGGCATCCCAGATACCCATGCTGGAACCAGCGGACAGTCAGGAGGCAATTGATTTCGTAAAGCTTGCTTTTGAGCTAAGCGAAGAGTATGATACACCTGTCCTGGTCAGGATGACTACGCGGGTTTCCCATTCCCAGAGTATTGCGGTTCTTGGCCAGCGAAATGAGCTGCCGCTTAAAGAATACAAGAAACTACCGGAAAAGAATGTTATGATGCCGGCAATGGCAAAAAAACGTCATGAGTTTATTAAAAAAAGAATGAAAGCTATGGCCGAGGCTGCCAATAGCATGGAGATAAACAGGATTGAAATGAACGATACTTCAATTGGAGTTATAACCAGCGGCATCACATACCAGTATGCAAAGGAAGCACTGCCAAACGCTTCAATTCTAAAACTGGGTATGATTAATCCATTGCCTAAACAGCTCATTGAGTTTTTTGCTGCAAAAGTTGACAAACTATATGTCATTGAAGAATTAGAGCCTGTTATTGAAGAACAGATAAAAAGCTGGGGAATCTGCGCAGTAGGAAAAGAGATTTTTCCTGCGCAGGGTGAATTAAGCGCAAATATTATAGCTGAAAAAATCCTGGGCGAAACCCCGGGGGTAAAATCTCCGCAAAGCATTCCCTCACGACCGCCGGTTATGTGCCCTGGATGTCCTCATCGCGGAGTTTTTTATGTTATTAAGAAACTGGGGCTTCATGCAACAGGAGATATTGGCTGCTATACTTTAGGTGCCTTACCTCCTCTGCAAGCTATTGATACATGTGTATGCATGGGAGCCAGCATCGGAATGGCTCATGGTATGGAAAAGGCACGGGGAAGAGAGTTCGGTCGTAAGCTGGTGGCTGTCATCGGTGATTCTACCTTTATACATTCAGGTATTACCGGGCTTATTGATGTAATATATAATCAGGGGAATTCAACGGTAGTAATTCTCGATAATTCCACAACAGGTATGACCGGTCATCAGGATCACCCTGGAACCGGACGTACTATAAAAGGCAAGGATGTACCACCTCTGGATCTGGTAAAACTTATCGAGGCTATAGGTGTAAAACATATAAGTGTGGTTGATCCTTTTGATCTTGGCAGGACAGAAAGTGTACTGCGGGAAGAGGTCACAAGAGATGAGCCATCGGTGATTATAATGCAGCGTCCATGCGCATTGTTAGATAAGAGTATCGAGTTTCCTGCGAAAATTGATCCGGATCTATGCAGAAAATGCAATATGTGTCTGCGCTTGGGATGCCCTGCTATACAGAAAAAAGATGATGTTATAGGAATTAATCAGGCTTTGTGCAATGGCTGCGGCCTTTGTATCAATGTATGCAGATTTAATGCTATTAGAAGGACTGGTGAAGAAGAATGAGTACTAAAAGTATACTTATTGCAGGTGTTGGAGGACAGGGAACTTTACTTGCAAGCAGAATACTGGGCAACCTGTTCTTAGATTCAGGGTATGATGTAAAAATATCTGAAGTTCATGGGATGGCTCAAAGAGGCGGCAGTGTGGTTACCCATGTTAAATATGGTGAAAAGGTGTTTTCACCGCTTATCGAACCGGGCAGTGCAGATGTTCTGCTTGCTTTTGAAAAAATGGAGGCTGTCAGATGGATTCATTATCTGCAGGATGATGGTATGGCCATAGTGAACACCCAGGAGATTGATCCTATGCCCGTTATACTGGGTATGCAGCAGTACCCCAGGGATCTTGATGAGCTATTGGTTAAGCTGTGTACGAATTCAGTTACCATAGATGCTCTGTCAGTAGCACAAGACTTAGGAAATATCAGGGTGGTAAACACCATACTGATGGGAGCCTTAGCACGTTATTTGGATATTGAGACAGATAAATGGGAAAAAGCTATCAAATCTGCCGTACCACCCAGAACTATTGATATTAACCTGCGTGCGTTTTATTCCGGATATAATGGCACCAACGACGGTATTCTAACATAAGAGCTATTGCTGTTTTGATACCTAGCATTTTGAAAGGTGGGTTGATATGTATTGGGACAAAACATATGAATGTATGGATCGTGAACAATTAAGGGAACTGCAGTCACGCCGGCTGGTTGAAACAGTACGTAGAGTGTATCATCACGTTCCATACTATCGTCAACGGATGCAAGAACTTGGAATAGTACCTGAAGACATCAATGGAGTGGAAGATCTGCACAAATTGCCTTTTACAACAAAACAGGATCTTCGGGATAATTACCCTTACGGATTGTTTGCAGTACCATTAAGTGAAATAGTGAGACTTCACGCTTCATCAGGCACTACCGGGAAGCCTACCGTAGTCGGATACACACGCAAAGATATTGTCAATTGGTCCGAACTAATGGCAAGAACACTTGTATCCGGAGGCACGCGTATGGATTCAGTTATTCAGGTAGCATATGGGTATGGCCTGTTTACAGGTGGACTGGGAGTTCATTATGGTGCTGAACGGATAGGAGCTTCAGTAATACCCGTGTCCGGGGGCAATACAAAAAGACAGATTATGATTATGAAAGATTTTGGCACTACGGTTCTTGCATGTACCCCTTCGTATGCCTTGTATTTAGCCGAGACAATGGAGGAAATGGGAATTAAAAGAGAAGAGCTTAAACTTCAATATGGAATCTTTGGTGCAGAGCCTTGGAGTGAGGCAATGAGGAAGGAAATTGAGGAGAAAATGCAGATATCCGCCATTGATATTTATGGCTTGAGTGAGGTTATAGGACCCGGTGTTGCCAGTGAATGCCAGTACAAAGCAGGACTTCATATTTTTGAGGATCATTTTATTCCAGAGATCATTGATCCTGAAACCGGAGAGGTTCTGCCGGAAGGCAAAGAAGGAGAACTGGTTTTTACGACCATTAACAAAGAAGGGTTGCCTGTAATTCGTTATCGTACAAGGGACATTTCTGCACTGAATTATGAGCCTTGTCCTTGTGGACGGACTCACGTAAGGATGAAAAAGGTTTTGGGCAGAACCGATGATATGATTATAATAAGAGGTGTAAATGTATTCCCGTCCCAGATAGAGAGCGTTCTTATGGAGATAGGTGATACTGAACCACATTATCTCCTGGTGGTGGATCGGGTTGGTAATTTAGATAATCTTGAAGTATGGGTTGAAGTATCTAATGAGCTTTTCTCCGATGAAGTCCGCAAGCTGGAAGAACTAAAACGAAGAATTGCTAATGAAATCCAGAGTACGCTTGGTCTGTCGGTTAAGGTTAAACTTGTGGAACCAAAAACTATTGAACGCTCGGAAGGCAAGGCTAAGAGAATAATAGATAAAAGAAATATGTAGGAAGGGGGAAATGCTTTGTTTCGTCAAATCTCAGTATTTCTGGAGAACAAAAAAGGCAAGCTTGCAGAAGTAACCGGTGTATTGGCTGAAAATAACATAGATATGTGGGCAATATCAATTGCTGATACAACGAATTTTGGTATACTAAGAATTATAGTCGATGATCCTGAAAAAGCGGTTGAGGTATTAAAGGATGCCGGTTATCCTGTAAACACAACTGAAGTATTGGCGGTTGAAGTATCGGATCGGCCGGGGGGATTGCATCAGGTACTGAATATATTGAGCAATGAAGATATTAGCATAGAGTATTTGTATTCATTTGTCCGGCGTCCGGAGGAGATGGCTTTAATACTGTTTAAGGTAGATCGATTAAATGATGCAACAGATATATTAAAAAGAGCTGGCATAAACGTTATTACCAATGATCAGGTTTACGATTTATAAAGCAGTGGATTGACATATAAATGAAGATGAAATCAGGTGAAACATATGCGTCCTAGCAGGGCAATAGTAGATCTTTCAAAACTGGACAGAAATATTAAAGAAATTATGAAAAAATTGAAAACCGGTACTCAGCTCATAACGGTTGTAAAAGCAAATGCTTATGGACATGGTGCGGTTGAAGTTGCCCGCCAGGCATTGTTGTCCGGTGCTTCCTGGTTGGGAGTTGCTATACCGGAGGAAGGAGCGGAATTAAGAGAAGCTGGTATTTCAGCTCCCATTCTTGTTTTAGGGGGTATAGATCAAACCCAGATAAGCACGGTGGTGAAATACGATCTCAGTCAATGCGTATTCTCTCTTGAGATAGCAAAATTATTGAACGAAGAGGCTAAACGGGCCGGAAAACGAATAGGTCTGCATATTAAGGTTGACACCGGAATGGGCAGAATTGGTTTAACTGATCCAGAAAAGGTAAGGAAGTTATGCAATGAACTGAAAACTTACAGCCACATTGATATGGAAGGGATATTTACTCATTTTGCTGTTGCTGATGAACATGATAAATCCTATACCAGGAATCAGTTGGCTCGCTTTAATATGATTCTAGATGTTTTAATGAAAGATGGTATAAACTTTAAATATATACATGCTGCAAATAGTGCTGGTATCCTGGAATACGATGATGCACATTTTAATATGGTCCGCGGTGGTATTGCGATATATGGCTATTACCCTTCTCAATATGTTAAAGAGCATTCTCTGGTGAAACTTGAACCCATCCTTCAATGGGAAACAAAGGTAGTGGATGTAAAGAATATAAACAAAGGTGACAGTATCAGCTACGGGAGAACATTTATTGCTGACAAACCAATGAAGATAGCTGTTCTTCCCATCGGATATGCAGACGGATATCATAGATACCTCAGCAATAAAGGATGGGTAATAATAAACGGATACAGGGCACGGGTTGTCGGTATTGTGTGCATGGATCAAGTTATGGTAGATGTCACCCATATTCCTGCGGTAAAACCCGGTGATAAAGCCGTACTGATTGGAAAACAGGGTGAGGAGTCCATCACCGCCGAGGAACTGGCATGTCTTGGTGACACCATATCATATGAGGTATTAACAGGAATTGGATACAGGGTTCCAAGGGTATTCGTTGGGAAAAATGAATCAGGAAGATGAGGATGAACGATATATATGATAGATATTGCAAAACATGATGTAAGGGTAAAAATGAAAAAATTAAGAGAAGAAATGCCTGAGAGCGCTATATTGGAAAAGAGCATCACTATATCAGAGCACTTATTTGAGCTGGAATGTATTAAAACTGCCAAAACGGTTATGGCGTATGTTGATATGCCTGGAGAAGTTAAAACCGATTATATTATAAAAAAGCTGTTAAATATGGGCAAAGATGTTGCCGTACCGGTTTGTGTACCATCTACTTATGAATTGATTGCATCTAAAATATTGGATCTAAATGAACTAATACCCGGGCATTATGGTATACTCGAGCCGAAAAGAGAGTATTTGCGGCCAATGGATCCAAGTACTCTTGATATTATACTGATTCCGGGTTTGGCTTTTGACATATATGGTAATCGTATAGGACACGGAAAGGGATATTATGACAGATTTTTAACAAAGATATCGCTAAAAACATTGAAAATTGGACTGGCTTTTAGCACTCAAATATTGGCGAAAGTGCCCGTAGATCATTATGATGTGCCTATGAACTGTATTATTACTGAAGAGGGTATAATATCAGTGTAAATAATAGACGTTTAACCAGTGAATATAAGGCATGGGATTATATTCCCATGCCTTTAATCATTTATTACTATTTCATTCTGCATGTAATGACATGATAATATTTAAACAAAGAGGAATTTTAGTTAAAATGTCGAATAAAATCATTAAAAAATGATTAAAGAAGGGAAAAGGTTTTGTCAGTGGATAGTTTTAGTATTGAGCAACTAGATGAAATTGTTAAAAAGACAATAAATTCCCTTGAAGAAGGGAAAAACCAGATATATATGATTTCAGAAAGCGCCAGACAGGAATGGAATGAACTGGAGGAAAAATTTGAAGAAATACACAAGGAAGTAAAACAAGTAATTGAAGATGTTGAAAAGCTGGAAAGGTTGGAAAAAGACAGCCGATACAAACTTATGATCGTAAGTAAAAATTTCAGAAAGTATAGCGAAGAGGATATAAGACAAGCTTATGATACAACAAGGGATCTGCAAATTAAGCTGGCTTTGATGAGGGAAAAAGAACAGCAGCTTGTTGCGCAAAGAACCGAAATTGAAATGAGAATGCGAAGGATAAAAGATACGCTGGAGAGGGCTGAATATCTGGCTACACATGTGGCTGTTGCTATGAGCTACCTCTCGAGTTCGTTGTCAAATGTTAGTGATACCCTTGAGGAATTACAAAAAAAGGAATTGTTAGGCATGCGAATTATAACAGCTCAGGAGGAAGAGAGACAGAGGCTGGCGCGGGATATTCATGACGGGCCGGCCCAATCTATGTCGAATATAATTCTTAAATGTGAAATTTGTGAAAAGTTTTTGACAGTTGATGTAGAGAAGGCAAAACAGCAGATAGCCGAGTTGAAAGGATTAATAAAAGCAAGCCTTCAGGAAATACGGAGGATAATATTTGATTTGCGGCCAATGTCATTGGATGATTTGGGTCTTGTTCCCACTCTTCAGCGTTATTCGTCCAATTTTACAGATGAAACCGGGATTGAAGTTATACTGGATTTATATAATCCAAGCAATAAGCTGGATACTTTAATTGAAATAGCTGTATTCCGAATAATTCAGGAAGCTCTGAATAATATAAAAAAACATTCTAAGGCTACCAGAGCATACATAAATCTCCAAATAGATGACGACAAATTATTTGGCAAGGTTGTTGACAATGGTATAGGGTTTGATGTATCCGAACTTAATAATCTTAAAAAAGATGTTAAGGATGGCGGATTTGGTATATACAGTATGCGACAGCGGGCAGAACTGCTTAAGGGA
>LFTM01000159.1:0-537 GCA_001513505.1 Clostridiales bacterium DTU092
GGGGGACTCGGGAACTACTTGGTATGCTGGATATCGTTGGTAAGTTTGCCACGCAGCTGCCCGTCACCCTCAGCATGAATGAAAATGAAGCCTACGCAATACTAAACGCCCTTGGTATCGATGAAAAACCTATGGAAAAAAGTGGTGAAGCCTTGAGGCAAAAATTATCGGTGGAGAATATAGTTTGGCATTTCCGGGATGATATCTGGGGCTTTACAAGAGAGGGTATACATCACTTTTTAATTTACAAGATAGAAAAACCGGCAATTGTAACGGGAGCAGGGGATAATTTCAATGCCGGGTTAAGCCTTGGGTTATTGGCAGAACTTTCAATGGAGGAAGCAATTCTAGCTGCTTCCTTTACTGCCAGCTATTATGTTTGTTATGGTCATAGTCCAAGCATTGATAATTTGATTGATTTTATTTAAGGACCATATTTTGCAAAACAGTTTTTAAGTTTTTAATTTTGTAAAAGAAAGGATGTCTGCATATGAAAAAACCCAAGATAGTGTTTATTGGCGCAGGGAGCATGTCCTT
>LFTM01000159.1:630-12124 GCA_001513505.1 Clostridiales bacterium DTU092
ATTCAGAGATATTTTTGCCTGTCAGGATCTGGCAGGTGCCACCTTATCATTGGTTGATGTTGATAAGGAAAACCTGGATAGAATGTACAGGCTTGCTGTAAAGCTCAATGAAGTAACTGGTTTGGGCTTAAAAATAGAGGCTACAAAAGAGCGGCGCCGGGTTCTGATTGGTGCAGACTTTGTTATCACCAGCATAGCTATTGAGCGCTGTGAATTATGGAAGCAAGACTTTTATGTTCCCAAGAAATATGGTATAAGACATTGTCTGGGGGAAAACGGGGGTCCGGGTGCGCTGTTTTTTACCTTGAGGACCATTCCGATTATTATGGATATAGCGCGCGATATGGAAGAGCTTTGTCCTAATGCATATTTGTTGAATTTCTCCAATCCCGAGACCAGGATTGTCCTTGCTGTAAGCAAATACTCAAAAGTAAAGGTAATGGGACTTTGTCACGGAATATTTATGGGGCGTGACGCAGTATCACGTATTCTCGGCCGTGATTATGATTCAATAGAGGTATTAGGTGCCGGTATGAATCACTTTCAATGGCTGCTTTCCATTAGGGATAAGGAGACAGGAGAGGATTTGTATCCGGAATTTAAAGAAAAGGGAAGGGATTTTGATCCAGAGTTTATGCCCTATTCAAGAAAGATGTACAGGGCTTTTGGCTTATGGCCTACATGTTCCGATGACCATTTAGGTGAATATCAGGCATATGGTTGGGAGGCTGGCGAGCATGGCTATGACTTTGATGGGGATGCCAAAGAAAGAATTCGAATGAAGGAAGAAATAGCAAAGCTTACAAGTGGTGAATTGGATGCAAAGCTGTGGCTGACTTCATCCGGAGAGCAGGCTGTCCGTGTAATGACAAGTATATTCTTTAATAAACGCGAGTTTATTGAAGCCGGTGTTGTCTACAATGATGGAGCCATAACAAATCTGTCCGGGGATATTGCAGTGGAGATACCGGTAATAACTGATGGCAGCGGCATACACAAGTTGCACATAGGAGATCTGCCATTAGGTATAGCAAATCTATTGAATATGCAGGTTGGACCCCAGCAGCTATCTGTAGAGGCAGCCATGAGAGGTTCTAAGGAAATAGCACTTCAGGCGCTGTTATGCGATCCCGTTATAAACAGCTATGAAGCTGCTGTCAAGCTCTTAGATGAGCTTTGGGAGATAAACATACCATATATTAGACCCGTATTATAAAGGAATGTATATTAAATAGGGAGATTAGGGGGAATCAAAACATGGGTAAAATTCGTATTGGAATCATTGGTTTGGGCATAATTGCTGAGCAGCATCTTGATAAGTACAAGGCCATCGAGGATTGTGAGGTTGTAGCTGGCTGCGATATTGACCCGGTACGTTTAAACAATGTTTGCGACAAATATGATATACCACATAGATATGAGAGCATCACGGCGCTTCTTCAGAGGGATGACATCGATGCGGTAGATATATGCCTGCACAATTGCCTGCATGCTCCGGTTTCAATAGCAGCACTTCGTGCAGGTAAGAATGTATACTGTGAAAAGCCGATGGCTGGTTCATACTATGATGCACTGCAGATGTATACAGCCATGAAGGAAACCGGTAAACTTTTACACATACAACTTGCATTTCTATATACATACAACACAGTAATAGCAAAGAAAATCATAGATTCAGGAGATCTTGGCCGTATATACCATGTAAGATCTAACGGCTATCGCCGCAGAGGCCGGCCTTATGTTGACGGATATGGCAGAAAGGAATTTGTAAATTCGGAATGGTCCGGTGGTGGCGCATTGTATGATATGGCTGTTTATCATATCTCACAGCTCCTATATTTAATTGACAATCCCGAGCCCTTGAGGATAACAGGTCATGTGTATCAGGAAACTGACATAGACCCTTACCGTAAGGAAATAAGCAAATACGATGTGGAGGAGTTTGCAATAGGTTTAGTTGAATTTGATAATAATCTTACCATGAATATTACCGAATCCTGGGCTGTGCATATGAATCAATTTGAAGGAAGCTGCATTTTGGGCTCCAAGGGCGGCATAAGGCTGGAACCATTGAGTTATCATACAAATATGCATGATTTTCAAATGGATGCCTCTTTTGATATAGGGGCTGCCCAATATAGAGAAAGTACACTATATCCGGAAAGGTTAAACTTCCGTGAATCCCAAAGGCATTGGGTAGCTGCGCTAAAGGGGGAATGCCAGCTGCTGCCAACTGCCGAAATTGCTCTTAACACTCAACTCATACAGGAAGGCATATATCTTTCTGCAAAACTAAAAAGACAGGTAACAGCTGATGAAGTCAAGGAAATGTCAAAATCAAACAGCAGATTTATACCCAATCTGGATTATAATTTGTTTGGTTTAAATAAGTAAGTTTCAGGGAGGTAATGATTATGAGTTTATTTCCTATTTCAATCGCATCGTATTCATTCCACGGCATGATCTACAGCGGCAAAATGGATGTGTTTAACTATCTGGAGACAATAAAATCCAGGTACAATGTTACCTATGCAGACATCTGGACCGGGATACTTCCTACTATAGAAGAGGATTTTATAATAAAGGTTCGGGAGGAAATGGACAGACGAGATATTATACTGGCAAATCTTTGTGTAGATGGCCCTCATCTATGGGAACCGGAGCCGGAGAAAAGGGAAGAACATCGTAAGTTAATGCTTAAATATATAAGGGTTGCAGAGATATTGGGAGCGCGAACAGTTAGAATTGACTTCGGCGGGCCTGAAGGTGATATGAGCGATGAAGCCTTTGATTACATTGTAGAGCGCTATAAGGAGTATTGCAGTATATGCGGAGATCTCGGCATGAAGATCGGTCCGGAGAATCACTGGGGTTATGACAGGAAGATTGAAAACTTGCTTAAGGTATGGAAGGCAGTAGACCACCCGGCGTACGGTCATTTACTTCATTTTGGCAACCTTGAGAATTTTATGGATGATTATGAAAAATTACTTCCGATAGTTATGCACACCCATGTACCGGCCGATTCCATACCCTATGCCAAAGAGGTAATACGTAGTTTGGCAGAGTCGGGTTATAAAGGGACACTGTCTGTCGAGCATCACTCGGCAAACCTTGAACTTGAACGGGTAGAATGGCAGCTTGCCAGTGTAAGAGCACTGTGCGCTGAATTAGTGCAAGAGGGACTGGATGCCCCGGCTAAAAAGGATTATTTTAGCACAATTTATGAAGGATATATGAAAAAACAGTGAAGTGTAAAAATAATTTTTCTGTTCACCGGTTGTATGTTATATTATAATAGTATAAAGGAAAATAAATATGCTTTTTTGAAGGATTTACGCTTGTTTATGTCGTATATCTTAATAAGATATGTATTAATATATGTTTATATTTTAGGAAAGAGTGAAGGTTTAAATGGAATCTGCTATCATTAGAACTGAAGGGGTAACCCGCTGTTTTCCCTCTGGAAGAGAAACAATATATGCGTTAAAAGATGTAGGTATTACGATTGAACCGGGTACTCTTACCATATTAAGGGGCCGGTCGGGTTCAGGTAAAACTACTCTCATTAATCTTCTCGGAGCTTTAGACAGACCTACCAGCGGAAAAATTTATTTTAACGGTAATGAAATAACCCGGATGTCGGAAGCCCAACGGGATGAGTTACGCCGGAAGGAGATGGGTTTTGTATTTCAGTCAATAGCTCTTATTTCCATGATGTCTGCATATGAAAATGTTGAGTTCGCATTAAGAGTTGCCGGTTATAAAGCCAGTGAAAGAAGACAAAGGGCTGAAGAATGTTTTGCATTTGTAGGGCTTACCAAGAGAATGCACCATAGACCCGGCGAGCTGTCCGGCGGGGAACAGCAGAGGGTAGCGATAGCAAGAGCTATTGCCCATCGTCCCAGAGTAGTTTTTGCCGATGAGCCAACGGCTGAGCTGGATACCCATACCGGTTTGCAAGTTGTTAAGGTGTTTAAAAACCTGGTGGAAAAAGAGGGTCTTACCGTGGTTATGACTACCCACGACCCGAGTATGGTGGAAATAGCAGATCGTGTTTATACTTTAGAAGATGGAGAGATTGTAGATGAGCAGTAATAACATTGAGTATATGGTTATCTGTGACAATTTGGTTAAGATATATAAGGCTGCCGATATTGAGGTGGTTGCATTACAGGGGCTTGATCTTACAGTGGAAAAGGGAGAGTTGATGGCTATTATCGGTAATAGTGGAAGCGGTAAATCAACCCTCCTTAATATTTTGGGTGGATTGGATCGCCCCTCAGCCGGTAAAGTTTTTGTTAATGGTCAGGACTTGTTAAAGCTTACCGATAAGCAGCTTGTGAAATATAAAAGGGAAACCGTAGGGTTCGTATGGCAAAACAATGCAAGGAATCTTATCCCATACTTAACCGCATTGGAAAACGTAGAGCTGCCCATGTTTTTCACCGGCAGTGCAAAGCGGCAGCGGGCACTGGAGCTGCTGGATATGGTAGGCTTATCCCATAGAAAGAATAATAAGCTGGAGCAGCTATCGGGAGGAGAACAGCAGCGTGTAGCGATAGCCATCGCATTAGCCAATAACCCCAGCCTGCTTTTGGCAGACGAGCCCACCGGTGCAGTTGATACCAGGACGGCTTCTCATATACTGGATGTTTTCAGAGAAATCAACGAAGCGTTGGGGGTTACAATAATAATTGTTACCCATGACAGGCAGATTGCCAGCAAGGTGGATAGGGTAGTGGCTATACGGGATGGAAGGACCAGTAGTGAATTTGTTCGTAAGAAGTCATATGCCGAAGAACTTGCCGAAATAAGTAATGACATAGGGACTGTCGGCGGGGATACTCATGTGGAATTAGCAGTTATAGACAGGGCCGGGCGTCTTCAGATTCCAAGAGAATATGTGGAAGCTCTGGGCCTAGGTGAGCAGAACAGGGTATTAGTTGAGATGGATGGAGACAGAATTGTGTTAAGAAGTCCGGATACGACATTACAATCTGAACAGAGAACGGCCGGTTCCGATGCCGTATAAAATAACAAAATAAAAAGGGGTATCTGCTGTAATGTGAGATACCCCTTTTTTGTTTTTATATATTGTATGCGTCAATGTACTTTCTCAGTTCAAGGGACAAATCGTTGAGAGTTTTGGAATATGAAGCCACCTGTTCGATTATATTTTTCTGTTCCAGAGTGCTGGCAGCTACTTCCTGACTGGCTGCAGCAGCCTGTTGAGAAACGGACGAGATGTTTTGGATAGCATCTATTACATTGTTCTTATTTTCCTCCATAACTGCGATGGATTGGCTTATATTGTTTATACGGTTTACAATATTATCAATACTTTTTGCTATTGTATAGAAGGCTTCGTTGGTATTGTCTACAGCTTTCATCTGGTTTCGCATAACGTTGCCAACTGAATCTATAATAATGGTTGCGTTATCGGCGTCTTTTATAATTTCTGTCATTATTTCCTCTACCTGTTCAGCAGCATTTTTGGAAGCGTCGGCTAGTTTTCTTACTTCATCTGCAACAACGGCGAAACCGCGTCCCGCTTCTCCTGCTCTTGCCGCCTCAATTGCTGCATTAAGGGCCAGAAGGTTGGTCTGTGCTGAAATGTCGTTTATAGCACTGACAAATTCACTGATGCTTTTTGATCTTTCTGCTGATTTATTTATAAACTCCATAACTTTTTCTGCGGCGATCTGGCTTTGCTCATTGGATTCCCTCAAGGTCTGGACAGCTTCGAGTCCTTGCTGGTTAAGGATTTGCATGTTTTTTGAATCTTCTACCACACTGTTGGTGTTTTCAAAAACTAATTGTATTTGATGTGATAAATTGGTTATTAAGTCGACCCCTCGTTCGGCTTCTGATGCCTGTTCAGAAGCTCCGTGTGCAATTTCATTCATTGTAACAGATATGTCATCGATGGAGTGGTTTACAGCCTCGGTATTGGTATTTAATAGAACGGCTGTATCAACCAGTTGCTTTGTAATGTCTTTTAAGGTTGACATAATGGATTTCAGATCGTTTATCATGTCGTTAAAACTATTGGACACAGCCTTCAGGGCTTCATCTCCGGAAAGCTCTAACGTCTGGTTTAAATCCCTGTTTTTAATGCGATCCATAATATATGTAATAGATTCTATCCTCACTTGTATTACTTTTGTAAGTATGTATGAAATTAACTCAAGTACCGCAGTGTTTAGTATTAATAAAATAATGAAGGTGCCCGCGTTGCCACCTGGAATAAACAGTATTCCCAGTATACTTAGTATAAAAGCAAGTATTAATGCGAGTATAAACGGTCTTTTTACAGAAAAATTGATAATTTCCTGCTTTATTCGTTCAAATAATTCCTCCATGACGCCCTCCTTACATACCATTTTTAATTTTAATTATAACATCATTATGTAGATATGGCAAAATAAACCTCAAAAAAAGTCAAATTTTATGGTATTTGTTTTTATCTGGATAACGGGCCTGTTAATTTCATTGACACACACTATATAATTGTATACAATTATCTTAAAATATTCATGGGAGACTTCGATATCAAGCCCATAACAGGGGGGAAATGAGAATGGGAAAAAACATAGTACAGAAAATTCTCGAGAAACACCTTATATCGGGAAATATAAAGCCCGGTGAGGAGATTGCCATATCAATCGATCAAACTCTGACACAGGATTCAACCGGAACCATGGCCTATCTTCAGTTTGAAGCCATGGGAATACCACGGGTCAGGACAAAAAAATCGGTGGCATATATCGATCATAATACCCTTCAAACAGGTTTTGAGAATGCCGATGATCATAAATATATTCAAACCGTAGCATCGAAATATGGTATTTATTTTTCCAAGCCCGGGAACGGAATATGTCATCAGATTCATTTAGAGCGTTTTGCAAGGCCGGGTTGGACGCTTTTAGGTTCCGACAGCCATACGCCAACAGCAGGCGGCATAGGAATGCTGGCTATTGGTGCCGGTGGCTTGGATGTTGCCGTGGCAATGGGTGGAGGCCCCTATTATTTAACCATGCCTAAGGTATGCAGGGTAATACTTAAAGGCAAGCTGAATCCCTGGGTAACAGCCAAGGACGTCATTCTGGAGATTTTAAGAATACTGACTGTCAAGGGCGGGGTAGGGAAAATAATGGAGTATGCCGGTGAAGGGGTTGCCAGCCTGACGGTACCCGAGAGGGCAACTATAACCAACATGGGTGCTGAATTGGGAGCAACTACATCCATTTTCCCAAGTGATGAGGTTACCAGAGCTTATATGAAAGCCCAAGGGCGTGAAGATGAATGGATACCCCTGGAGGCCGACGAGGATGCCGGCTACGATGAAGAGATTGTTATTGATTTGAGCAGTATAGAGCCTTTGGTTGCCCAGCCTCACAGCCCCGATAACGTTGATACCGTGAGGAATGTAGGTCCCATTAAGGTAGATCAGGTTGCTATAGGAAGCTGTACCAATTCGTCATATCTGGATCTTATGAGGGTGGCGGGAATTCTTAAAGGCAAGACGGTGCATCCTGATGTAAGCCTTGTAATATCTCCCGGATCAAAACAGGTCTACACGATGCTTGCAAAGAATGGGGCATTGGCTGACTTGATAGCTGCAGGAGCCCGTATCCTGGAGTGTGCCTGCGGTCCATGTATCGGGATGGGGCAGGCCCCCGCATCAAATGCCGTTTCGGTACGTACATTTAACCGTAATTTTTACGGCAGGAGCGGTACTGCCAGTGCCAAAGTTTATCTGGTAAGTCCTGAAGTAGCAGCTGCAACTGCTTTGACAGGTGTGCTTACAGATCCCCGGGATCTGAGAGAGTATCCGGAAGTTGAGCTGCCGGAAACCTTTGAAATTAATGATAATTTGATAATTCCTCCTTCTGATGATGGAGATTCTGTGGAAGTGGTTCGGGGACCTAACATAAAACCTTTCCCTGTTAATAAGGAACTGGCTGAAAGGGTAGAAGGGCCGGTGCTGTTAAAAATGGAAGACAATATCACCACCGACCATATAATGCCATCTGGTGCCAAACTGCTTCCTTACCGTTCCAACATACCATATCTGGCGGATTTCTGTCTGACACCTGTTGATAAGGACTTCCCGGCCCGCGCCAAAAAAGCCGGAGGAGGCTTTTTGGTAGCCGGACATAACTATGGGCAGGGATCCAGCAGGGAACACGCGGCATTGGTACCATTGTATCTGGGAATTAAAGGTGTAATTGCAAAGTCATTTGCCAGAATTCATATGGCAAACCTTGTGAATTCAGGCATATTGCCTTTGACGTTTGTAAACGAGAATGACTATGACAATATTGAGCAGGGGGATTCTATCGTAATCGAGGATGCGGTAAATCAAATAAAGCGTGGAGACGAATTAATTGTTAAAAATATTACAAAAGGAACGGAGTTTAATGTAAAACTTGCCCTTTCTCCCCGTTTAAAAGAAATTATTCTTGCAGGCGGGTTGCTTAATTATACCCGTAAAAACTCATAACATTTTTTGCAAAAATCAGTTCTGGATGATTATAAAAATTTAAATCCGGGTATATATTGATTATAAAGACAGTTCGTTAATACCAGCCAATGATTTAGTATATATGCACATTATAAAGCAAAGAATGAATAAATATCAGCGTTATTAAAAAAGCATGGGGGTACCGTTCCCCATTGCTTTTTTAATAATAGCACTGTTGCAATATTGCAATGTAAATTTATGGATTATTTGTTGACTATAGGATGGTTAAATGATATTATAAAACTGCAACATTGTTAAAAAATAAACGTTCAAAGGAGGTTGTTTAATGGCAAAAAGGAGGGACAGGGTATCCGAAGCGGTCATACGTCGCTTGCCTAAATACTATCGCTATATAACCGAGTTAAAAAATAATGGTGTTCAAAGGGTATCCTCTAATGAATTAGGCCAAAAAATGGGACTTACTGCATCCCAGATACGCCAGGACTTCAATTGTTTTGGTGGATTTGGTCAACAGGGTTATGGATATAATGTTCCGGAACTTCACGGTGAGCTAAAAAAGATAATCGGGCTTGACAGGCAGTATAATATGGTGGTGATAGGTGCGGGGAATTTAGGACAGGCGCTGGCAAATTACAGCGGATTCGAAAAAGAAGGTTTTTACATCAAAGCATTGTTCGATATAAATCCCAGACTGGTAGGCATATCAATTCGTGGTATTGATGTTCTTGATATAGACAGCTTGAAGAGCTATGTGGGAAAAAATCATATCGATATAGGCGTTATATGCACACCTAAGGAACAAGCCCAGGAAATAGCCGAGTTGCTGGTGGATTGCGGTATAAAAAATATTTGGAACTTTGCTCCGGTAGATGTTGTTCTGCCTGATGATGTTGTGGTGGAAAACGTACATTTAAGCGATAGCTTATACATACTTTGCTACAGGACGGGTGAAGAATCTTAAAACATAGAGTTAAAAAAATATATGGCAGGAGGTTTTTTTATGAAACGGATACGGGATATTGTCGGTTTATCGCTGATCTGTGTTAAGGAAGGATTGGAGTATGGCCGCATCAAGGATGTTCTGTTTGACCCCGCGAATGGCAAGGTTAAGTATCTCATTATTGATGATGGGCAATGGTATTTAGGGGCAAAACTGCTACCTTTTGACAAGGTTGTAGGAATCGGTTCTGATGTTGTCACAACAGAGAGCCAGAAAAACGTTATACCCTTTGCTCAGGCCAAGGATGGATTGGATTTAATTAAACGTGAAGTTACAGTTACCGGTTCAAAAGTTTATTCTCAAAAAGGGGAATATATAGGCGAAGTGAAGGAATACTTCATAAGTGAAACGGACGGAAGTATATTGGAGTGTGAAATAATTGGCAACAAGAAATTAAATTCGTTACCTGCTTCTGCCATTGTAACCTTTGGAAAAGGAGTTATCATTGCTTCCCAGGATTTTGTAAATCAAAACGAGTCTGAGGATGATAATGCCGATGAGCTGGACAGCGATGACAGTACCGATGTTCAGGATAAAGAAAGTCCTTCGGAGTTGTTCGAAATGAAACAAAGGCGTTTTTTACTGGGTAAAAGAGTGACAAAAAGGGTTTTATGCGAGTCCGGACAGATGTTGGTGGATGAAGGGGAAATTATTACCGATGAAATACTTGACAGAGCAAAAGCAGAAGGTAAACTGGTAGAGCTTACTATGAATATTGAATCCAACTGATCATAAACGGATATGATAAGTTTAAAAAAATATTACTATTATTACATATTTGCTTCAGGATGTTAAACTTGTGTTATTTTATTGCCTAATATATTTACTTTTTCCTTTAATTGCTCTACTATAAATAAAGTGAAATAATTACCGACAATTGATGTTATTTTCTTATTGTAACCGGAGGATGAGAAATGCAGTCAAGAGCACAATCAAGAACACAATCAAAGAGAGCAGCTGTTTCACAAAAAAAAGGAATAGGTAAAGCTCTGTCAGTTATATTGTTAACCCTTCTGATTTTAGCAGTTGTAGGTGTGGCTGCTGGTGCATATTATATTTTAAATCTGGAAACCTTCTATGCCGGAGTGGTAGTTGATAATGTAGATCTTAATGGTATGACATACGAAGAAGGGCTAAATACGATAAAGGCACTGAGACAACCTGAGCTGGATGCCATCAATATTGTATTACGGCATGAAGATCTGGTATGGGAGTATGGTTATCAGGATATAGGCGCAGAAATCAATATTGAAGAGGTTGTCGAACAGGCTTTCCAGGTAGGCAGACAAGGAAACATATTTCAGCGGCTTAGACAGATATATGAGGCAAGCAGAAATGGTTATACTTTTACCACTGTCTTAACCTATGATGTTTCCCTTTTACAGAAGGAACTGGAAAGTATTGCCCAGCAGATAAATCTGGAGCCGGTAGATGCGCAGATCGAATTTAATCCCGATAATGAAGAGAAATTCACATTTACCGAAGAGATTATCGGGAAAGGTATGCTGGTTGAAGAGACTTTGGACGATTTGAAGGCGAGGGTGGATGCAAGAGATTTTACACCCTATGAAATACCGGTACAAATCATTCAACCGAAGTATACGTTGGAAGAGGTTAAGACATGGACCAGCAGGATTGCTGTTTATTCTACCCCATTGACAAACTCGGCGCCAAGAAATCACAATATAGCGCTTTCATCAAAGAGTTTTGACGGTTTACGGCTGGAACCGGGTGAGGTTTTTTCATTGAACGAAGCAACTGGTCCAAGGGATAAAGCTCAGGGTTACAGAGACGCACCTGTTATAAAAGAAGGAAAGAAATTGGTGGATGAACCGGGCGGAGGCAACTGTCAGACATCAACGACGCTATACGGGGCTGCCGTACGGGCGGATCTTGAGATCGTTGAAAGATGGCATCATTCCTGGCCATCCACATATACCAAGGTAGGGCAGGATGCGTCAGTAAGCTATCCTGTAGCTGATATTAAAATAAAGAATAATAAG
>LFTM01000306.1 GCA_001513505.1 Clostridiales bacterium DTU092
GAATATAAAGGAATTTATATCAGCTGCCAGGGAATTTGAGAACGCAAATGAAGATGCCAATCTATTGGATTTCTTAGAAAATATTGCACTGGTTTCGGATATTGATAATATGGACAACGATGGATGCGCAGTGGTATTGATGACGCTGCACAGTGCAAAAGGCCTGGAATTTCCGGTTGTATTCGTTGCCGGGTTGGAGGAAGGTTTGTTTCCTCTTGCCCGTTCAATTGAAAACCCGGATGAAATGGAAGAGGAACGCAGGTTATGTTATGTTGGTCTTACCCGTGCTAAAGAGCAATTATATCTTTCATATTCCAGGAGAAGAACTTTGTACGGTGATACGATTGGCTGTATCCCTTCAAGGTTTATTCAGGAAATACCGGAAGAACTTTTGGAACCAATAGGGGATGAACCGGATATTTTTAGTAGTTATGCAAGCAGCAGACGTGGGTATAGAAAATTTCAATATGCCTCCGGCTCAAAAGGATCTTCAAGGTTTTCTTTGGGAGACAAGGTCATACATAATCGATTTGGCCGCGGAACCATAGTTGCCATGGAAGGAGAAGGAAGTGATCTCCGTATTAAAATTGCCTTTGAGCAGGGTGGAATAAGAAGTTTCATGGCAGAACTGGCCCCGTTAAAGAAACTTTAATATAATCCGGAATAATACATTTAATGTGGTGGTGTACCGATGGATATTAAAAAGGTAAAAAGTGAAATTGAAAAGCTTCGGCAGGAGATAAGACAGCATGATTATTATTACTATGTGCTTGATCAACCGATAATATCGGATGCTGAGTATGACAGCCTCATGCGGCGGCTGATAGAGTTGGAAGAGAAATATCCTGAGCTTGTAACTCCTGATTCACCGACACAAAGAGTAGGCGGCAAGCCCCTGGAGGGTTTTGCAACTGTAGAACACCCGGTCCCGATGTTGAGCCTGGCAAATGCTTTTGATGAAGGTGAGCTGAGGGATTTTGACCGGCGTGTTTGCAATACTGTCGGAGAAAACGTAGAGTATACTGTTGAGTATAAGATCGATGGGCTGTCGGTGGCCTTATGGTATCAGGACGGCATATTTATACGGGGTGCTACACGGGGGGATGGTCGTACGGGAGAAGACATAACAGAAAATCTAAAGACCATTCGAAGCATTCCTTTAAGGCTTAACAAACCGTATACACTCGAGGTAAGGGGCGAGGTGTTTATATCAAAAAAGGACTTTGAAGAATTAAATGCCGAGCGGCGTTCTAAGGATTTGCCTTTGTTTGCTAATCCGAGAAATGCTGCTGCCGGTTCTTTAAGACAGCTTGATCCCAGAATTACTGCTTCCAGACCCCTGGATATATTTGTTTTTAATCTTCAGCATATAGATGGGATGATGCCCGATACCCACTGGGAGGCTCTGCATTTAATTAATGAACTGGGTTTAAAGATAAGTCCTTATCTGTACCGAACAAGTTCAATAGAAGATGTTATTGCTGTATGCCGTGAATGGCAGGATAAACGGCATACGCTGTCATTTGAAATAGACGGTATGGTCATAAAAGTCAATAACTTTGAACACCGGGAGATTTTGGGTAACACTTCAAAAAGTCCAAGATGGGCTATTGCCTATAAATTCCCGGCAGAGCAGAAGGAAACCATCATACGGGATATAATCGTACAGGTTGGAAGGACGGGAGTATTAACTCCCACCGCTATTTTTGATCCCGTACCAATTGCAGGAACAGTAGTCTCCCGTGCAACTCTCCACAATGAAGACTATATAGAAGAAAAGGATATTCGAATCGGAGATACCGTTGTTATACAGAAAGCCGGAGATATAATTCCTGAGGTAGTTGAAGTTAAGAAGGATAAACGCACCGGTAAGGAGATTCCGTTTTTCATGCCTAAAACGTGTCCGGTATGTGGTGCGGATGTGGTCCGGCTTGAAGGGGAGACGGCTGTCAGATGTACGGGAAGTGCCTGCTCTGCCCAGCTGAAACGGCTCATAATCCATTTCGCATCAAGAGATGCAATGGACATTGAAGGGTTAGGGCCTGCCGTTGTCAATCAACTGCTGGACAACGGCTTGATAAAGGATGCTGCCGATTTGTATTATTTGAAACACCAGGATTTGATTGGAATTGACAGAATGGGGGATAAGTCAGCTTCAAACCTGCTAAGGTCAATCGAAGCAAGCAAAGACAGAGGATTGTCAAGGCTTCTTTTTGGACTGGGAATTCGTTTGGTCGGGTTAAGAGCAGCACAACTGATAGCCCAGCATTTTGGGCATATTGATAGAATAATAAGGGCCGGCAAGGAAGAATTTCTGGAGATCAACGAAATAGGTGAAAAAATAGCTGAGAGTGTAGTTGCTTTCTTCAATGAAGAGAAAAATATAGAATTAATAAAAAAGCTGAAAAAAGCAAATGTTTTACTTGAGCAGCCGGTTCAGAATGTTCATGATAATCAATTGGAAGGCAAGACATTTGTATTAACTGGCACTTTAGCTCAGTATACAAGGTCTGAAGCCAGCCGCCTTATTGAGGAAAGAGGTGGGCGGGTAACCAACAGTGTCAGCAGAAAAACAGACTATGTGATAGCCGGAGAAAATCCCGGCAGCAAGATTGAACGTGCCAGAGCGCTGGATATACCGGTGTTAAACGAAGAGGAATTCCGAGATTTACTGGGAATTAAGTAGGTAAAATATACTACTTATAGTCTATTGTATTGAAATTTATTGTCACATGTGTTAAATATATAGTATAAATATACATGTCATATTTTGCTGAAAAATGCAACAACAGTCATATCAGGGAGAGGGGGTGAAAGGGTGAGGCAACGAGTTATTGCATGTCTGCTTGTTTTCGCAGTTATAGCTGTTCTTTTACCTCAAACTGCATACGGCGCTTCATTGCTGAAGTATGGCAGCCGCGGTACCGAGGTTAAAAACCTGCAGCAGCAGCTAATTAAACTGGGATACTTAAAAGGTAAGGCTGATGGTATATTTGGATCCCAAACGCGGGCTGCTGTTATAAAATTCCAGAAAGATTATAAGCTGAAGCAGGATGGTATAGTTGGCCCGGAGACAAGAAGCAAACTGTCTGCAGCTATGTCGGCTTTGCAAAAAGGGTCCGGTCATCAATCCAACAGTCAACAATCTGACAAAAGCAATTCAAATAATGCACCGATAACGGCCACCCTAAAGAAAGGCAGCCGCGGAAATCAGGTTAAGACACTGCAGAAGCGGTTAAACGAGCTTGGTTTCAACTGCGGGGCTGTAGACGGTATATTCGGTAGCAAGACCCACAATGCGGTGGTTAAGTTCCAGAAGGCCAAGGGGTTAACTGCCAATGGAGT
>LFTM01000274.1:0-2078 GCA_001513505.1 Clostridiales bacterium DTU092
CCTTTATATATCCCCAGCGCCAGTATGGATAACAGACTCTTGCCGTTACCAATCTTTCCATTTTTTATAATGTAAACATCGGATTTGTAGCTGTTTGCCACTTTTGTAAATGTAGCAGCATGACGAGCATGTAGTCCGGCCTCATTTTCAATTACAAAATACTTTTCTACCATTAGCTTCCTTTCTCCTTGTACAGTTAGTCGTTAACAGCAGTATATCATATATCTACTTTTCTACATACTATTACATGTATGTTTAAAAGGTGTCAATAAAATGAATAAAAACTTGCATTTTAAAATGCTTATTTATAATTAACTTATATTTTACTGCATTTTAATACAAAATACAATGCTTATATCAATTCTTTTTGTCTTATTAAACGCGCAACCCCTTGACAGTTCAAGGGGTTGCAATAGTGGCAGTGTAATTGTCTTCATATTATTCAATTTTTGGAAGGCAACTTAAACCTTCTTTAAGCATTTCATCGGTATACTCCACATCTTCAAGGTGATCGCTAAAGTAAGATTCGTAGGCAGCCAGGTCAAAATGCCCATGTCCGCTTAAGCAGAACAAAATGGTTTTGGCCTCGCCAGACTCCCTGCACTTGATAGCCTCATCAATTGCTGTTTTGATAGCATGAGCAGATTCGGGAGCGGGAAGAATCCCTTCGGTTCTCGCAAATTTGACTGCGCTTTCGAATACTGCTTTTTGATAAACAGCCCGGGCTTCAATCAATCCGTCATGATACAGCTGGCTTACCAGAGCCGAATCGCCGTGATAGCGAAGTCCGCCGGCATGGATGCCCGGTGGGACAAATCCGTGGCCCAGTGTATACATCGGTACGATTGGCGCCATCCTGGCTGTATCACCGTAATCATATGCGAAAACACCTTTGGTTAAGGTGGGGCAGGCTGCCGGTTCTACTGCGATGGCTCTAACCTTTGCTCCGTTTCTTATTTTATCCATTAAAAATGGAAAACTTATGCCCGCAAAATTGCTTCCACCACCGCAGCATCCAATGACTATATCGGGATATTCATCGATTTTTTCCATTTGAATTTTTGCTTCCTGACCGATTATGGTCTGGTGAAGTACCACATGGTTGAGAACGCTTCCCAGAGCGTAGTTGGTATCATCGTGGGTAGCCGCGTCCTCCACAGCTTCACTTATAGCTATACCTAAACTTCCTAATGAATCGGGGTTTTTAGCCAATATCCTTCTTCCAGCCTCGGTGTGCTCGCTTGGACTGGGTATGACTGTAGCCCCGTATGTTTCCATCAACATTTTCCGGTAAGGTTTCTGCCGGTAACTGACCTTTACCATATACACGGTACATTCCAGACCAAACATCGCAGCAGCAATGCTCAGCGCTGATCCCCATTGCCCGGCTCCGGTCTCGGTAGACAGTCTTTTGATACCCGCTATCTTGTTGTAATAAACCTGAGGTATAGCGGTGTTCAGCTTGTGGCTGCCCGAGGGTGTCACACCTTCATACTTGTAATAGATCCTTGCGGGTGTATCCAGCTCCTGCTCGAGGCGGTATGCCCTGTACAGCGGTGACGGCCTGAAGGATTTGTACAGCTCCTGTACTTTTTCAGGAATTTCAATAAACCGTTCGGTGCTGACCTCTTGGAATATCAGATCTTTTGGAAATATAGGTGATAGATCATCGGGTGTAACGGGTTTTTTGGTTACCGGATTGAGTGCCGGCTTTAAAGGTGTGGGCAGATCAGCCTGAATGTTGTACCAACTGGTGGGCAGTTCCTTTTCAGATAGGTATACTTTGTAGGGTACTCTTCTCTTCTCTCTCATCTTTCTCATCTCTCCTCTTCTATAAAATTATTATTGCTCACTATTGTACACAAAGAGGGGTGAAAAAACAAGCATTATTTTTTATTTTTATGCAAAACTATTAGAACATGATCCGGTAACGTGTGCGGAATACTATTCCAATCACTGATGTTCCAAGGCTAAGAACCTGTAGAACTCGCTCCAGGCCTCCACCAAAACTCGCTAACGCTCAGACATTGGTTCCGGCTGTCTTCCGCTTCGTTAACAGGTTCTAAGCCTTTTCACAA
>LFTM01000274.1:2108-14107 GCA_001513505.1 Clostridiales bacterium DTU092
ATACAATGCTCGTTGATAGAAGAATATTATTCCAGCCACTGGAGCTCCAAGCCTTTCCGCAAGGTGGTTTCCATAATATTCTTCATGCAAATAAAATGTGGACCTGTTTGGTGATTGGTGCAAGACTTTTTTCGGTAAAATAATTGATAAGGGTATAATCACATAAATACATGAAAGCGGTTAACGGCATGATACCGGAGACGGGTATGGTAAATAGTATGAAAATGTTATATAATGATAAACACAAATGTCATTCATATGTAACAGATATAGAAGAGTATAATGCCGGCGATTGTACTGCCTTTCAAAAAGTTCAATTATAACTTTGGTTACTGAATATTCATATCCGCCTAAATAATAATCGGGCAGAAAAAAGGAGGTTTTAATATGGCTGATAAAAAACTGGAGTTAGTCATTGATGCAAAAGCGGCGTTAGGTGAGGGTCCATGCTGGGACAGCGAGAAACAGTTGCTCTACTGGGTAGACATCATGGGGAAGAAAGTGCATGTCTACAACCCCAAAGAAAATACCAATCGAACCATTAGCGTGGACGGTTATCCCGGTGCGGTAGTTCCCAGAAAATCGGGGGGTTTAGTTGTGGCCATGAATCAGGGCTATTATGCACTGGATTTGGAAACTGAACAGCTGACACTGCTGGCGAGCCCGGAAAACGAACCTAAAACCAACCGGTTCAATGACGGAAAATGCGATGCCTCGGGAAGATTCTGGGCAGGAACCATGGGTATGGGAAGCTCTGAACCTGCAGGAAACCTTTACTTCCTTGATCAGGACCTGAAAATCACGCATTTGCTTGACGGGATTGGTACTTCCAACGGAATAGCGTGGAGCGGTGATAACAAAACCATGTATTATATCGATTCTCCCACAAAGCAGGTTGTAGCTTTTGACTTTGATCTGTCCAGCGGGGAAATAAAAAATAAAAGAGTCGTGGTTAACATACCGGAAGGGGAAGGTGTACCTGATGGAATGACAATTGACTCTGAAGGTATGCTGTGGGTTGCCCAGTGGGGCGGTTATAAGGTATCCCGGTGGAATCCGCATACTGGTGAAAGGCTGGAGATTATTTCCGTGCCTGTAGAACGGGTTACCTCCTGTACCTTTGGGGGCGAGAATCTCGATGAATTATACATAACAACTGCCGGCGGCGGTAGTTTGAGTGAGGAGGAGCTTGAAAAGCAGCCCCATGCCGGTGGAGTGTTCAGGATAAAGGTTGGTGTAAAAGGAACTATAAATTATGCTTTTAACGGATAGGTTACTGCAGCAGAGGCAGCATAACTGACACAATCTGTTCATAAGTCCGGTTGATTATTTTACAGAGGGTCAAAAGGCTGAACAACGTTGGCTTCAGCCTTTTGTTTATTTTGGAATCTGCTGTAATGCTGCTGTGTATTGAGGAGCAGTTAAGTATAAACCAGCTAAAAATGGGGAATTATTGAAAGGAAGTGATGCCAAAAAGAACCGAAGGAGTTTTGATAGTATGAAAGTTGATGAATTGTTAAGAGTGTATGCGAAGGAAGGAAATATGAAACTGGACAAACAATATACCGGAACCCGGAAAGCAATTATGGAGCTTGCAAGAGATAAGATGCGGGAGTTTATCGGAACTGCGGATGTAGGGCTGGATGCAGAAAGCAGGGACATGCTTGTGATGATGATTGCCCGAAGTATGATGCAGAGCTTTTCATTGGGATACGGTATAGGCAAACTTGAGGGTAAAACAGATAAACAGGTTTACCTGTAAAAAATTAACATGTAAAAAAATGACGAAATAGCGGTAAAAAGATAGCTGGTCGTATAGACATTCTGCAGATGAAACGGTATAATTAATATATAATACTTCATATAATAACTTCAGCAATATTACAGGTTCCGTGTAATCCATTCTTGATTAACAGATTTCTGGCGGCCTGTTTTGTTTTTTCGATATAGGGTTTGGGGGCAGATTTTCATATGAAAGCAAGCGCTGCAAAATTATTAAAAAGAGAGATCATCATTCTGTTTAGTATTGCGATCGTCTCTACAGCGTTATTTTACATATTTTCATGCTGCATATACCAGGATTTTGTATCAGATTTTTTTTAATATGGCATATTTTTCTTGAGTTTTCCAGCATAGTTATGTCTTTTTCCGTGTTTGCTGTTACATTCTATACATTTGAAGAATCCAACCGGTTAAGATCCATATTGATAGCGTGTACCTTTTTGGCAGTATCCCTGCTTGATCTGTTTCATACTTTTTCATATAAGGGTATGCCCGTATTTTTAACGGAAGCATCGGTAGACAAGGCAACCACATACTGGATATTAGCCCGTTTGACGATGGCATGTGGGCTGTTTATTGCCACCCTTATCCCGTGTGACAAGAAGGTAAAACGCAATCAGCAGGGTTTGTGGCTTATAATGACGTTGGTCTATTCGGTTTACTGGCTTATAATGGTAAGTTACCGCATAGATTCTTTTCCTCCCTTATTTATAGAGGGATATGGCTTGACCCCGCTCAAGATATATGCGGAGTACCTGATAATTTTTATACAGATTTTAGCGGCAGTTATGTTTTTTAGGGCATTTATAGAGGGTGATTGCGAGGATATTGCGCATATCCATGTGGTGAGGGCTCTTTTAATCAGTATTTTTAGCGAGATAGCTTTTACCCGATATAATAGTGTCTATGATACCTATAATTTCCTTGGGCATATTTACAAGATTATAGCATATTATATGCTCTTTAGGGCTTTATTTGTACAGAACGTACATAAACCCTATCAGGAACTTCGCGCTGCCGAGAGGAAGCTTAGCGTTTATGTTGACAATCTGGAACAGCTGGTGGCCAGAAGAACGGCAGAGATAAGCCAGGCTAACGATAGTTTGATGAGAAATCTTGATTATGCAAAGAATATATTACTGGCGCTTTTGCCTACCAGCTTTCCGGTTGTAAAAGGCACCGAGTTTGCAGCCAAGTATATGCCGTGTGAAAAGGTGGGCGGTGACTTTTATAATGTGTTCAGGCTGGATGATCAAAATATAGGGGTCCTTATAGGAGATGTAGCCGGGCATGGTGTTTCAGCAGCTATGATTAACGTGTTCATCAATCAGAACATTTTCTTCAAAAAAGTGTTCGATGACGGGAGGCAACAGATATTTACTCCCAGGGGTGTCCTTATGAACTGCTATCATAAGTATAACGAAATGCCTTTCCCCGAAGAGGTTTATGTGGTTATGCTGTACGGAATATACAATATCGCCAGCGGGGAGTTCACATATGCATCGGCGGGAATGAATACCAGTCCGTTGATTTTAAGGGCAGACGGAAAGGTGGATGTTCTTGAGTCGGACGGATTTCCCATATGTAAATTTGGTCCGCACTATAAACCCTATTATGAAAGCAGGACTGCGCATTTAAACCCGGGTGATACCCTTATACTCTATACCGACGGGCTTCTAGAGATTGACCCCAGAAGATCCTACCGTTTTTCCCAGGAACAGCTTGTACAGTTTATTGTGGGGCTTAAGGACGTTACAGCCCAGGAGATATGCGATGAAATCAGTGATGCATACCATGCATTACGGGGCGAAGAGGAAATGACCGATGATGTAACAATTTTAGTTGTTAAGACTGGTAATACTGATACATGATTTGTGTAGAGGACTGGACTGTAGGTATTAAAAACCTGAGCAGGGAAGAAGGAATTGGTGTGCAAAGGGTTTATTAGGAACATGTATAGTGATATAATGGTTTTAAACGGATAATGGAGGTAGGTAGATTGGAAAAGAGACTTGGTGTTATAGGAATAGTAGTGGACCATCCCGATGAAGTCGGGGCTCAGGTGAGCCAATACATAAGTCAGCATTCTTCCATTATTGTAGGGCGGATGGGTATACCTTACCGCCAAAGAGGTGTTTCGGTGATTGCACTTATAGTGGAAGGGACCACCGATGAGATAGGGTCTCTTACCGGAAAACTGGGTAATCTAAATGGGGTTACGGTCAAGAGCGCTTTAACATCAAAAAAATTTATTGAATAGGGAGAAGATGATATTATGAATAAGACTGTCAACTTTATTGCCAGAACTGCAATTCTTCTGGCACTGGCTGTATTGTTTCAGTCGTTAAGGCTTTTTATACCCATACCCGCTGCAGTAGATCAGTATGTTGTGGGTTCGCTGGTCAATCTGTGCCTGGTCATCGCAGCTTTGATGGTGGGTATTCAAGGCGGATTAATCGTTGCAATTTTTACTCCGGTTATTGCTTTTTTACAAAATGTACTGGCAAATCCGGTTATGGTTCCTTTTGTGGCTTTAGGGAACGCAACAATTGTGATAGTTGTGGCATTGCTGTATAAAAAGAATAAATATCTTTCAATTATATTGGGGGCAGTGGCCAAGTTTCTGGTGCTGTACATAACGGTAGTGCGTATAGCCATACCTGTTTTACTGGGTAATATGCCGCCGCAAATGAAAGAACTGATGTCATTAAGGTTTAGCTGGCCTCAGCTGGTTACAGCCCTGATAGGCGGCTGGCTGGCAGTGATTGTGGGACCATTGTTGGAGAAGGCTTTAAAACCTGTGTCACGATAAACAAAAGATATAAAGGGCCTGGTATGGAAGGCCCTTTATTTTTTATATATTTATTGGTTAGAAGATTGTGATAATAGTTTCATCAGCTTAAATATCATTTCAAGAGATTGATCCTGGCTTTGGTTTTCAGAGGACTGCTGGATATCACCATTGGTTTCTTGTTTGGCAGGTAAAAAATTTCTGTCATTCTGCCGGTCTACGTCCGGTTGAGAGATATCACCTCCATCCAATTCTTTATCTGGCTGACGGCTTTCCTCTCCCTGTATATCCTGATCATCAGAAAGCAAATCCGAACTATCAGTTTTCATCATTTCATCAATATCCATTACCTGAGCAATCTGGAGGACCTTTTGCAGCTTGTCAATTCTATTCTGCTGTTCCTGTGGGACAACCGGCTTAATAATATTTATGATCTCGCTCATCTGTTCAATCGGGGTTAGCTTGTGCCTATCCGGGTGATCTAAGGTATTTGAGTATGTTTTATACTTATCAGAGAGTCTTTCCAATGATTCATATATTTGAACGGTTTTATCCACTGCCGGACGATTTTTCTCAGGTATATAGTTCATTAGTGCCTTAACTATCCCCAGTCCCTTATCATCATGTTGTGTAATCACCGGTGTTTGCTGCATGCGGTATACCTGATAGCTTCCATCGCTTACTCCTTTTAGTATGTATATAGCTTCTAACACTCCTAAAATGGAGTATACCGCTTCTTGTTCCGGTGTATCGAGATAAGGACTTACTGCAGTTAGCATATCAAATATCTCATAGTCAAATACTGTTTTTTCAATGGAACGAAAAATATCATTAAGACTCCTGCTTTTTTGCTTTGTATGTATTCCCGGCGAGATAATACTTATCAACACAAAAAGTATAAATAATGAAAGCGGATTGCTGCTGGAAGACAGAAAACCGGGTATTTTACTCTGAACGGCTGTTGTGTTTTCGATTGTGGAAGGTAATTGGGAAAGCTGGGCTGATGAATCAGAAACAGTCTCCAGGGGTATAGGTGTTACGGGCTGATTAAATGCCATACAACTCCTCCTTACTATTTGAAGTTATGCCACGGAAGTCAGCACCAGAAAAATAAAAAAGAATAACAGATGATTCACTTCAAAGCGTACATCCCATATAAGGGTTAACATCATAAAGAAGAACAGCACGTTGGTGCCGTTAAACCTGTCAGCAACTCTGCAAAGTGACATATATTGTTCACCGTCCTGTATGGTTTCTCTACCCATATTATGCCGGAGAAGCAAAAGTGTGCACGTATTCAAATAAAAGTGTCAGATTTTCTTTTGCTGAATAGTATGAATTGAGACCATATTTTTGGAGGGATGATGCTGATGGATATAGGAAGCCAGGATATAAGAAGGTTAATGCAGGCTTTTCAGAGTGTTCAGGGGAAATCGGAGGATGAACTGATACGGGAACTGGTGGATATGATCAAATCAGGAAGGGGAGGTATTACACCGAGAAAAGCCGAGAATATAATAAAATCCATTCAACCAATGCTGAACCCGCAGCAGAGGAGAATTCTGGATAAGCTGCTTAGAGAACTTTACAAAAGATAAACTGTATTTCCCCAATCCTTTAACAACTTGCGTACTGCATACATAAGATGTATCAAGCGCGAGTTGGAAGGGGGGGAAATTCTTGAATGTTTTATTTGGAATGATGCTGCTCCCAATTTTGGGCAAATATGCCAAGGGAGAAGGAAAGATAGATCAAAGGCTTATCAAGAAAGTTCAAACTTTGAACTCATCAGGTAAGCTGTCGGCTATCATTTTCTCCAAGGAGAAGCAGGGAAGAATATGCAAGGAATGTCTGGAGGAAATGGGAGTAAACATTGTTCACGAGTTTCCGTTTATAAATGCCTATGCAGTTGAGGTTCCCGGTTCCATGCTGGAGAAGGTAGCCAGGATCGAGTCAATAAAATATATATCCGATGATATTGAAACAAATTCTCTTTTGGATATAGCCACCCAAGAGGTTGGGGCAAGAACTGCCAACGAAATGGGTTATACCGGTAAAGGTATTGGCATTGCAGTGCTGGATACCGGTGTTTATCCGCATCCGGATCTTATAAGGCCAAAGAACAGGATTATTGCTTTCAAGGATTTTATAAACAATAGAGAAGGACCATATGATGACAACGGCCATGGCACATTTGTTGCCGGGGTGGCTGCCGGAAACGGATACTCATCGGGCGGCAGATATGCAGGTGTTGCACCGGAAGCTAATATAATAGGGGTTAAGGTTATGGATAAGGATGGAGAAGGTAACGCGTCAAAAATAGTGGCTGGTATGCAGTGGGTACTGGATCACAAGGAAGAATATAACATAAAAGTTATGTGTCTATCAATTGGTTCGCAAGCAACAGGGTCGGTAAAAAACGATCCTCTTGTGGTGGCTTCCAGCGCATTGTGGAATAAAGGAATCTTTGTTGCAGCTGCTGCAGGGAATGCCGGACCAAAACAGAGGACTATAACGACTCCCGGTGTATGTCCCAGTATAGTGACGGTCGGTGCCGTAGATGACAAGCGAACTGTGGATCCAAGTGATGACGTTGTTGCAGAATTCTCAAGCCGGGGGCCGACGCGGGGAAGAGTGGCAAAACCCGATGTGGTGGCTCCGGGTGTAGGTGTGATATCTTTGAACACCGATCGGAATTATTCCAGTGGATCGAGGCTTTATTCCATGGAGAAAGCATATGCCACTATGTCAGGAACATCGGTAGCTGCTCCAGTGGTGGCTGGAATAGCGGCCCTTTTACTTGAGAAACATCCGGAGTACACACCCGATGATATTAAGAATCTGCTGCTAAAACATGCTCGAAACATAGACGGTAATATATATGCACAGGGAAGAGGTCTTGTGGATTTACAAAGCATATTGAATTTGTAGATATTACAATACTTCACACTGGTAGGGCTTAATGCAGACAGACGGTAAAAACCTTGCATAAGGCATATTGCCGTGCAGGGTTTTTACTTTTTCAATAATAACTTCATCATTTCAATCGGGTTAACTGCTCCAATGCTTTAATACATTCCTTGGCCTCGTCCAGTGTGTTGAAGATCCCCGGGCTGAACCTGACAGTTCCCTGTTTTAGTGTCCCAATAGTTTTATGTGCCAGAGGGGAGCAGTGAATAGCGCCCCGGACTGCAATATTGTATTTTTCGTCTAACAGGTTTGCTATGTATGCAGAATCAAAATCCTTGATATTGATGGATATAGCTCCTGTCCGGTCTTTCATGTTTGTCGGGCCGTATACTTTAATACCGGGTATATTAAGCAGGGCATCCAGAAAAAACTTTTCTATACGGCGGACGCGGGCGAGCAGAGTATTTTGTCCTTTTTTTATTATATAGTTTATTCCTGCACCCAGTCCGGCAATCCCTGGAGTGTTTAATGTACCCGATTCATAGCGGTCCGGTAAGAACTCGGGTTGAACGAGGCTTTCTGACTGACTGCCCGTGCCGCCTTCCTTCAGCTGTTTTAACCTGACATGAGGTGCCAGGTACAATACGCCGGTTCCCTGGGGACCAAGCAGTCCTTTATGTCCCGGCATGGCCATCATGTCTACGGGTAATGTTGAGAGATTTATTGGTATTATACCAGCTGTTTGTGCCGCATCCACAAGATACAGTATTCCATGTTCCCTGGCTATTTTGCCTATTTCCTGTACGGGAACCAGGGTTCCCGTTACATTTGATGCATGAGTTGTAACAATAAGCCTTGTATTGACCCGGATGGCTTTTCTTATATCTGTGGGATCGATTTTTCCCTGACTGTCTGCCCTTACATATGTAGTGGAAATGTTAATTTTCTCAAGCTCCTTAAGAGGACGGGCTACTGAATTGTGTTCCATGGAAGTGGTTATTATGTGATCTCCGGGTTGTGTACAGCCTTTTATGGCCAGGTTAAGACTTTCGGTGGTATTCATGGTAAATATCATCTGGAACGGATTATCTATAGAGAAAAGCTGACACAGCATTTCCCGCGTATACAGCAGTATACTGCCCGCCTCAACTGCCATTTTATGACCGGAACGCCCGGGATTTGCACCATGTTTTTTCATACAGTTTAAACGAGCTGTATAGACTGACTCAGGTTTAGGCCATGAAGTTGCTGCATTGTCCATGTATATCATTATGAGTCCTCCTTTGCTCAGTGGTAATACTAATTTGCCAGTTTGCGGCTTATGAATCTGTCCAGAAAACCTTTCCTGTAGTGCTTATAAAGCAGGTCTTTTATCTCTTCAAACTCCTCGATAAGTATCTCCCACTGACGTTTGTTCTCAATTGAACGTCTTCTCAGCACTTCTGTTTCACGCATGATTGTTTGGCTCTCTGCCTGGACTGCTTCAGCGTTTTTAATCCATAGATCCAGAAACCTGTCAAGTTTATATACAAGATCTATACTGTTATCCGGGGGATTGGTCTTTGAAAACAGAGTCAGGAATTTTGTTTGTAAATCATCGTTTTGGTCCATTTCATTCAGCAGAGCCCGGATGCTGTTAACTATAGCGGTTGAGTCTTTATCCCTTCCCGCTGCATTATCCTGAGCGGTTGTCTGGCTGTCGTTGTGGAAATCCTTCTGAGTGTTATCCCGTGTTTGCAGCTCAGCGGTGTGGGCGGTTTCATGAACGGTTTCAGTTTCGGGCTGCGAGGCTGTATCTTCTTTGGTTTCGGGCAAAACTTCGGATGATTTTTTTTCATTTTCATCTTTCTGATATGAAAGAGCTGTTGCTTTCTGTTCGGACTCATGGTTTTTTTTATGCCCGGCCAACGCCGGCATCGGAAGAGATATGTATTTCCCTATGATGGGAAGTTCAAGGCCGGTGTCCAGGTTTGCATATATCCGGTGCAACTTGAATGCCGTCAGGTCATTGGGATAATTGCTGCAGTATCTGATACAGTAGCAGCGTTTGAAGTGTGACCATTCCATAGGTTTTGGCTCGGACCATGTAGCGCCGTCATCGGAGGATGAGCAGCAGTAGAGATCGCTGTTCTGGTACCATATGCACCATAACCGGTTTTCCGCCCACAACAGCTGGGGATACAAACAGTTGGATTCATTACCGGAAAGAAGCGTTTCCGGCTCAGTACCAAATTTGAAGTGCTGGTTATAGTTCCAGCTTATGTACTTTACCTGAAGATTGGCGTTTTCAATTGATGTCCATACCAGATGGAGCCTGTTTCCGTTAAGCAGCAGACTGGGTGTGGTACAGTCGGTCTGACTCCGGGTTATCCTTTCGGGTTTGCTCCAGCGTTTTAGATTATCATCAAAATAACAATGGAATAATTGATATTTACCATTAAATAAACTCCGGTATATCATATGAAGATTCTTTCCATGCAGGTCAAAGTATAACGGGCCCGGTTGCTTTTGAGCCGTATAGCTGATTATTTTATCATCAACCCACTTGCTGCCATTGAAGTAGCAGTGATGGATGTTCCACATACCAGTGGACGGATTGGGTCCCGAACTGAAGAATATATGGACTCCATCGTTGAATGGCACAACCGATACAAAGTGAACAATATATGTTGCCGGATCGTATAGGGCAACCAGCTGTTCATCCCAGTCTCTGCCGTTGTATTTCATATATTTTACTTGTCCACCCTGATCCTGATAAACTAAATGGAGCATGTCGTTTCGGTCGATGGATAGAGAAAAATAATCCAGCGCATGGGGTACCAGCTGCATTTCATTCTGCCAGCCCCGATTTTTATCAAACCGGCGGAAATATATCCCGCAGCCTTTTCTGGAGAAAAAATGCCACACCTTTCCGCTTTTAAACCTCACTATATGATCGTTTCCATGCCATAACTTCACCAAATATCACCACCTGTTTCTTATAGCTTGGACGGGTGGTCCAATACATCTATATGCAGCGATAAGCTAATATTTGCATTATTTTTTTGGTATTGTCTATATGGACAGGATAACATTTACCAGGTTTACCGTAAAACTTGTGTACCAAAGACCTTTGAATGTAGTATAATAGAAAAAACTATGAAGAAACTCATTTTAGCTTTTATGAAAGGAGCAGACGAGCAGTTTATGGATAGAGAAAGACATAAGAAGATTCTTGAAATTTTGGAAAAGCATTATAAAGGGGCTACTACCGCCCTTAAGTATAAAACTCCGTTCCAGCTGCTGATAGCTACTATACTGTCGGCACAGTGTACCGACAGGCAGGTTAATAAAATAACATCCAAGCTGTTTCAGAAGTATCCCGGACCTGAAGATTTTGCCAGGCTGTCTCCGGAGGAGCTGGAAAAGGATATATACAGCTGCGGTTTCTATAGGAATAAAAGCAGAAATATAGTAAAGACCAGCCAGATCCTTCTTAAAAAATATGGAGGGCAGGTGCCGCAGAGCATCGAAGAACTTCAGGAGCTTCCGGGAGTTGGCAGAAAAACAGCCAATGTTGTAGCCAGCAATGCCTTTGACATGGACGCTATTGCGGTGGATACACACGTGTTCAGGGTTTCCAACCGGCTGGGGCTGGCCCATGCAAAAACCCCGGAAGAAACTGAAAGACAGCTTATGGAGAATATACCAAAGAATAAGTGGTCAAAAGCTCACCACTGGCTTATACAGCACGGCAGAAGGGTATGTATTGCCCGCAATCCTAAATGCGATCAATGTTTTCTTGCAGAGTATTGTGAATATTATAACCGTACCGGCTCCCGGTGAAGAATGTGGAGGACCAATGCAACTGTCAGCAGATATATATTCCAAAGGAGGATTTAGCAATGGATATCCAGCAGGAATCACTAAAACTTCATAGACAGTGGAAGGGGAAAATAGAGGTAGTAAGCCGGGTGGAAGTTAAGGACAAAACCGCTTTATCCCTGGCTTATACACCGGGTGTTGCAGAACCTTGTCTGGCTATAAAGGATGATGTTAACCGTTCATATGACTATACCAGAAGATGGAATCTTGTTGCCGTTATAACCGATGGATCAGCTGTATTAGGTCTTGGTGATATAGGCCCTGAGGCAGGCATGCCGGTCATGGAGGGAAAATGCGTACTGTTCAAGGTATTTGCCGATGTGGATGCCTTTCCAATATGTATAAAATCCAGGGATGTGGATGAGATCGTTAATACAATCAAACTGATATCGGGAAGTTTCGGCGGTATAAATCTGGAGGATATTTCTGCCCCGAGGTGCTTTCAAATAGAGAAAAGGCTTAAAGCTGAATGCGATATACCGGTATTTCACGATGATCAGCATGGCACAGCGGTTGTAACCCTTGCAGCCTTAATCAATGCATTAAAAATTACAGGCAGGGACATAGGGGATGTGTCGGTCGTAATTAACGGTTCGGGGGCAGCCGGAATTGCAGTTACCAGACTGATGCTGTCGGTGGGGATTAAGGATGT
>LFTM01000040.1 GCA_001513505.1 Clostridiales bacterium DTU092
CCCAAAATGTCTGTTAGCTTCAGTTCAAATACATGAACCACATCTTCCGGATTTATATCTCCATAAGCCAGATATGCCAGTGCCTGCAGCAACATATAAAAGAGACGGAAATTTCCTTCTTCGTAATTTACCGCCTCTTCAGTCAGGTATAATATATGAGTACCGTATGCAAGCCTTTCCACATCATTGCGAATATCATAAAAAGAGTTTCTTATATCAGCCTGGGTAAGAACATATATTTCTTTCGACCTGACAAACATATAGTCAGCATAACAAAATAATTGGCTGGCTGCCAGCAAACGGCTCTTTGGTTTACGGCAGCCTCTGGCCAATACCTGCATCTTTCCCCTCTCAGGAGAAAATACGGTAAGCATTCTATCGGCTTCTTTAAAGTTCGTATATCTTAATACAACCCCTTGAGTTCGTACGGTTTTCATATTGATTCCTTCCTGATTTGATAAGCTTCCGGAGTATTTTCCATTGTATTAAATGACGGCTCAAGATAGCGTTCATCTTTAGATTTCTCTACTGCTTTATATAACAAATAGCAGCCAATAGTCCCTGTTTTCTCAAATAAGCGCCACAATAAATCAAGCATGTCTAAACCCCCTGTAATAATATAAACTTTTTTCATTTATTAGGGTTTCCGCTATTCTTGACCCGTATTCCATGTAAAATAATCCGGCATGTCTAAATAATATAAATTATTCTATTCATATCCTAAATTTTTCAAATCCATCATATTATCACGCCAGTCCTGCCTGATTTTGACCCAGAGATCAAGGTATATTTGAGTTCCAAGCAATTTCTCTATATCAGCACGGGCTCTGCTTCCAATTTCCCGCAACATGTTTCCGCCTTTACCAATTATTATACCTTTGTGGGACTTTTTTTCACAATATATTGTAGCGCTTACATCAATAATATTCTTATCCTGTCGTTCACTAAAACTGACAACCTCTACACCTATTCCGTGAGGTACCTCCTCTTTCAACAGTTCAAGGGTTTTTTCACGGATTATTTCCGCGACAATAAACCTCACTGGCTGATCTGTTATCATATCCTCAGGATAATAGCGAGGACCGTCAGGCAGGTACGATACAATTATCTCTTCCAGCTTGTCCAAATTTGTATGATTTATTGCAGATACCATTATTAATTCATCAAACTCCGCCTGCTTGTAGAACTCTTCAGCGGTCTTGCCTGCTTCTTCGATATTTGTAATTCTATCTATTTTATTTACCACCAATATCACGGGTGTTTTTATTTGCTTTAATTCTTCTGCAATATACCAATCTCCTCTTCCTATTCCTTCATAAATGTCCACAATGAATATAATAACATCCACTTCTTCCAAGGTGTTTCTGGCAACTCTCACCATATACTCACCCAGCTTGTTCCTTGGTTTATGAAGGCCGGGAGTATCAATGAATATAACCTGATAATCCGGACGGGTCAGAACGCATTGTATACGGTTACGCGTGGTTTGAGGTTTGTCAGATATAATAGAGATCTTTTCTCCGATTAAACTATTCATAAGCGTTGACTTCCCCACGTTGGGTCTTCCGATTATAGCGGCAAATCCAGATCTGTGTTTCATATCGCCATATATCCCTCCTTTGCTCATTTTATTTTATTTTATCAAATGCATAGGGTAAAAGGTCATTTAGCTTATATTGGGCTGTTCCTCCACTCCGATCGGCAACTATAACAGTCGGGATTTTAAATTCCACCATTACTTGAAGACATATACCGCATGGAAAAGTAAACTTATGAGAGTCAGACATAACTGCTATGGCTGTAAAATCCCGTTTTCCATCGGATACGGCCTTAAATATGGCCACCCTTTCAGCGCAGCACGTAGCACCATAACTTGCATTCTCCACGTTGCAGCCGGTATATACAGAACCGTCTTCCGTCATCAGAGCTGCACCTACTCTAAATTTTGAATATGGAGCGTACGCCTTTTCTCTTGCTTTTTTTGCCTCGCGGATCAGTTTATCTGCTACGCCCATCGGCCTTTTCCCCCCTAGAATTTCAGTATCTCGAATATTATTATCGTTAATAGTATGCCTATAAAAGCGCCCATAATTATTTCGGTAAGAGTATGAATTCCGGCCTCATATCTGCTGTGAAGAACCATAAGGGCCATCAGCATACTCAGGCTGGATATCAGGGCATTACCGCTCAACAGAGTTATGGATGTAAAAAGGGAAAAAGCCAGGGCACTGTGTCCGCTGCGCATTCCCCCTCTAAGAAAATTACCCTTATAGTTTATTGACTTAATGATAATTACAATAATAACTACTACAATAAGACAGAGTACCGTTATATGTACCGGTGTAGATCTTATCTGCCTCACAAGCGACAGTGAAAACCAGCTAATCTTGTTATAGAATATAACATACCCGACCATGACAGAATTTACAGCAGTGACTAAAACGGCAGCAGCGGCAACATTTTTCGCAACTTCTGCCAAAGGATGATATTCCGGTTGCAGTATATCAACAACCCGCTCAATGGAAGTATTAATAAGCTCGGCAGAAATAACTAAAGTTATAGTAATCAGCAGCAAAATAGCTTCATTCTTTGTTACATCTGCCAGCAGAGCTGCAATCAGGGTGAAAAGTGCTATAAAAAAATGTATTTTGATATTTCTTTCGGTTTTAAAACTGTAGAGCAACCCCTTTATTGCTGCGTTAAAGCTATCGACAATGTTCCTGGATTTCATATACTACACCCTTGTCATAAAAAATCGACTTTCTTATATAGTTATTCACTTCGGGAAAGATTCAGCAGACCTAATATTGCTTCTTCCCTTTGACGCATTCTCATTCTTTCATGTTCTTCCAGATGATCATAGCCCATAAGATGCAGCAGTCCATGGATCAGAAGAAATCCTACCTCCCGCAGGAAACTATGGTTGTACTCTTTTGCCTGAAGCTGTGCCCTCTCCATTGACAAAACAATATCACCCAGCACTACTGCATCTCCATCTCTCTCAATTATACTGCCTAAAGCAGCTATATCCTTTTCTTTATTATCAAATGAAAAGTCAAGCATTGGAAAGGAGAGCACATCTGTCGGTGAATCAATTTGCCTGTGTGCTTTATTAAGCTCCCTTATCTGCTGATCGTCCACCAGCAATATACTAACCTCAACAGGAAAGTCAATTCCCTCAGCCTTCAGACCTGTAAGTATACAATTTTCTATAAAACTCATAATTTCAGAATCAATGTCGACTTTATCCTGGCAGTTGTTAATATCAACCGTCATTTGTTTTACCTCTCTCTTCATTTAGATCTACATCGGGATACTCTACTCTTTCATGAAATATACCACATATCACATTTTTAAACGCTGTTGCAATGGAATCCAGATCTTTCAGCGTTAAACGGCACTCATCCAGTTGGCCGTCCTCCAATTTTTCCTTAATAAGCCTTCTGATAAGCTCATCAATTTTTTCGGAAGTTGGTTCCGGAAGACTCCGTACAGCCGCCTCTACAGTATCAGCCAGCATAACTATTGCAGTCTCGGGGCTCTGAGGTTTTGGACCTGCATAACGAAAATCATCCAGCTTTACATCATTCGGGTTATCACTGTTATTCTTTGATTTGTGATAGAAATATATAACCGGTGTAGTACCATGATGCTGCAGCATAAAATCCTGCAATATCTTGGGTACTTTATATTTTTGAGCCAGTTTTACTCCATCCCTGGCATGGGAGATAATAATACTGGCGCTTAAAGCCGGATCCAGCCTGTCATGAGGGTTGTCCGAAGACAGCTGATTCTCCCTGAAATAGTAAGGTCTGCTTAATTTGCCGATATCATGGTAATATGCCCCTACTCTTGCCAGTATACCGTTTGCACCAACAGCTTCTGCAGCGCTCTCAGCCAAATTTGCTACAATAATACTGTGATGATATGTTCCGGGCGCTTCCATAAGCAATCGTTTAAGTAACGGTTGGTTGGGATTGGATAGCTCTATCAATCTTATTGGTGTTATTATACCGAATAAGTATTCCCAAATAGGTAGCGTACCCAAAGCTAAAACAGAAGCGAATACTCCACCCCCAATACCCCAAAACGAAGATTTGGCTGCAGACAGCCAGTTGCCTGAAACCATCATCTCATATCCCATTATCGTTAACATACTGCTGGCACTTATAAGCATCCCTGTCCAGACCAGGGTACTTCTCTGCTGTGATTTATTGCTCATATATATTGCCAGCATACCGCTAAATAAAGCAGCAACCACAACACCAAACTGTCCGTTAGTCATTACTCCCAGCAGAACGGCTATTGCAGCATTTATAATAAACGCTATGCTTGGCTTAATCAATATGGTTATCAGTATATCAGCCATAGCCGCCGGAATAAAATATGGGTTAACGAATTTTATTCCATACCCCAACCCCAGAACAAGGCAAAATATAACACTAAGCATTGTAAGAATATGAGGTTGATTCATTAGTTCATTTTCGAAATAATAAATATATAGTATTACTATTATTTCTAATAGCAATACTATAAATCCAAGCCCTAACA
>LFTM01000176.1 GCA_001513505.1 Clostridiales bacterium DTU092
TGCCTATAATCGGAGGTATATACATGGCAGAAACCCTGTCTGTAATAATACAGGTTATATCATTTAAACTGACCGGAAAAAGAGTTTTCAGGATGAGCCCGCTTCATCATCACTTTGAGCTTTCAGGTATGGGTGAAACTAAAGTTGTAACAATGTTTATGATAGCAACTACATTGCTTTGTTTGATTGGTTTATTATCTATATAATTAAATAAGCTACTGAACGGTAACAGGGGGCAAAAAGATGTCATACTCGGGAAAAACTGCCCTTGTGGTTGGGCTCGCCCGAAGCGGGATTGCTACCCCAAGGGTTTTAAACAGTCTGAATGTAAAAGTCATAGCTAATGATATAAAGACGTGTGATCAACTTGAAGATGCAATAAAATGCCTGGATAATCCGGATATAGATTTTTGTCTTGGTTGCACTCCGGATAATCTGGTAGAAAAAGCTGATTTTATAGTGATAAGTCCATCAGTACCTATTGATTCTTCGTTTATCCAGAAAGCCAAAAGTTTAGGCATTGAGGTTATCAGTGAAATTGAGCTGGCATCCAGACTATGCAAGGCGCCTATTATAGCTATAACCGGTACTAATGGTAAGACCACGACCGTTACATTAACGGGAGAAATACTGAAGGAATCGGGTAAGAGTACATATGTAGCAGGGAACATCGGAAAGCCTTTCATTGAAAAAGCTATGGAATTGAAGCCTGATGACATAGCTGTTGTAGAGGTAAGCAGCTTTCAGTTGGAAGCGATAAGGAGATTCCGTCCCTTTATAGCTGCTGTCCTTAATATAACTGAAGATCATTTAAACCGTCATAAGACCATGGATAATTACATAGCTATGAAGGCAAGGATATTTGAAAATTGCCGCCCGGATGACTGGGTGGTACTTAATGCAGACGATCCTGAAACCGCAGCACTGGGAACTAAAACCAATGCTCAGGTGGTTTACTTTAGCCGGAGAAAGGAATTGCAGAGAGGTGCCTGGGTGCAAAATGGAATGATAATTCTGAATTTAGGTAATGGAAATGAAATTATATGTAGTACTGATGATATATATATACCGGGTTCGCATAATTTGGAAAACGCCCTTGCAGCTTCTTTAATGGCCAGAATTATGGGTGTGGCACCTGAATGTATTGCTGATGTCCTGAAAAGCTTTAAAGGGGTTGAACACCGTATAGAGTTTGTTGACGTTATTTCCGAAGTAAGGTTTTATAATGACTCAAAGGGGACCAACCCCGATGCTTCTATAAAAGCCATACAGGCAATGAAAGGTCCTACCGTGCTTATTGCGGGGGGAATGGATAAAGACAGTAGTTTTGATGAATTAATCGAAGCATTTGACGGTATCGTTACTCATATGATAGTGCTGGGGGAAACGGCAGATAAGTTGATAAGAACTGCAAAAGAGAAGGGATTTGAGAAAGTATATCGTGTAAATACTGTTGAGGAGAGTGTAATTAAAGCCTTTAGCCTTGCTGTTCCTCATTCCAATGTGTTGTTTTCTCCGGCTTGTGCCAGCTGGGATATGTTTAAGGATTATGAGGAAAGAGGAAGGGTATTTAAGAGCGCTGTAAAGGCTCTCAAGGAGGAAGCGGAATGACCAAAAAAAACAAAAAGCCGATTGATTACCCTATACTCTTGACAATAATAATACTTGTGGCCTTTGGTACAATTATGGTGTTCAGCGCCAGTTTCTACTATGCCCAGCTCAGATGGGGAGACAAATACTATTTCTTCAGGCGTCAATGTGTTTGGGCAGTGGTAGGATTTATTGCCATGGCTTTTACAGCAAACTTTAGCTACTGGAAGTTACAGAAATTTTCAAGGCTTTTGATGATCATAACGATAGTTCTATTGATTGCAGTGTTAGTTGTAGGTGTTGAGCGTAATAATGCAAAAAGGTGGCTGAGCATAGGGGGATTAAGCGTTCAGCCTGCTGAAATTGCCAAATTTTCGCTTATATTATATCTGGCACACAGCATGTCATTAAGACGGGATAAAATTAAATATTTTTTTAAAGGGGTCGTTCCCTATCTGCTTATAACCGGGATACTATTTGGACTTATCATGCTTCAGCCAAATTTCAGTACAGCGGGAAGTCTTGTACTTCTGTCTATAGTCATGCTTTTTGTGGCGGGAGCACGGCTTTGGCATCTTGGTTTTTTGGCGGTCTGTGGTGCGTCAGCGGCAGCTGCGCTGGTGATGGCGGCTAAGTATCGTCTAGAGAGATGGATGGCTTTCCTGGATCCGTGGAAGGATCCAATAGAAACGGGTTATCAAATGATACAGTCTCTATATTCTCTGGGGGCAGGCGGCTTATTTGGTATGGGCTTGGGAGAGAGCAGACAAAAATATCTTTATATACCCTATCCCGAAACCGATTTTATATATGCGATAATAGGTGAAGAGTTGGGATTTATTGGCAGTGCGATACTTATTCTTCTTTTTGTTATTTTAATATGGAGAGGTTTAAAGATTGCAATTACTGCACCGGATCTGTTTGGCTGTTTACTGGCTACCGGTATTATTGGTATGATTGCCATTCAAACAACCATTAATATTGCGGTGGTAACGGCATCAATGCCTCCAACGGGGTTGCCGCTTCCATTTGTCAGTTTTGGTGGTTCTTCGCTGGCAATATCTATGGCCAGTATAGGTGTGTTGCTAAATATATCCAGATATGCTAAAACAGGCTGACTTTAGTTAGTTTAGTTTGTTTTGTAACACCTCTTTTTGGAACAGCATATCTTGTTAATGTAATATTTAAATCATACTAATATTAAGCATACTAATACGAGAAAAGAGGTGTGCATGGTGGCTGAGTACGTCATCAACGGCAGAAAAACTTTAGCAGGGAAGATAAGAGTTGGCGGAGCTAAAAACGCTATTCTGCCAGTGTTGGCTGCAGTTTTACTAACGGATAAACCTGTGGTTTTACATGATTGTCCGCATCTTCTGGATGTGGAAAAAACTATAATGATCCTAAAAGCAATTGGATGCACCATTAAGAGGGAAGACAGAGACTTAATAATTGATCCGTCCAATATTAACAGTTGGGTTATTCCGGAGTCTTATGTAAGAGAAATACGTTCGTCTATAATTTTCCTTGGTTCTATGCTGGCCAGAATGGGAAGGGCTCAAACAACCTATCCCGGTGGATGTGAAATTGGGCAGCGTCCAATTGATCTGCATCTAAAAGGTTTGAAACAACTGGGTGTGGAAATAGATGAATCAAATGGGTACTTAGCATGTGAAGCTTCCAAACTTGAAGGTGCAACCGTGCATCTGGATTACCCGAGTGTGGGAGCAACTGAGAATATAATGTTGGCAGCGGTAAAAGCCAAAGGACGTACTGTAATCCATAATGCGGCCAAAGAGCCCGAAATTGTGGATTTGCAAAATTTTATCAATGCCATGGGTGGAGACATCCGGGGTGCGGGGACAAATACCGTAGTAATAGAAGGAGGAAGAAAGCTGGACGAAGTAGAATACACAATTATCCCGGACCGCATTGTGGCAGGTACTTATATGGTTGCGGCAGCTATAACCGGTGGTGATATACTTATAGAAAATGTGATACCCGAGCATTTGCAGTCAATAATTTACAAATTAAGAGAAACAGGTTGTGTTGTTCAAGCTCAGGGTTTAAGCATCCGAGTAAAGGGTAAGTATAGACTGAGAGCTGTTGAACATACAAAAACATTACCATACCCAGGATTTCCTACCGATATGCAGGCACAGTTTACCAGTTTATTGTCGGTAACCCGGGGCACCAGTATTATTAGTGAAACCATCTTTGAAAACAGATACAGGCATGTTCCCGAGCTTGTTCGCATGGGTGCAAATATAAGGGTGGATGGACAAACTGCCATTATTCACGGTGTGCGTGGTTTGAAAGGAACCAGAGTAACAGCAAAGGATCTCAGAGGAGGAGCCGCATTGGTGCTGGCGGGCTTAAGAGCTGAAGGACAGACTATAGTTGAAAATATATCCTACATTGAAAGGGGATATGAAAATCTGGATAGCGCATTAAATTCTTTAGGTGCGGATATTACTAAAGTAGAATAGACAGTTATCTTATCATTATTTACATCGATGGGAAATTGAGGGAAACATATGAGAAACTCAAGAAAAAAAGGACTGATCCTGCTTCTTTTCTTACTTGCCTCGCTGGTTGGTCTGGTGTACATTGGAACTGAAATGTTTCAGGTAAAAAGAATTGTGGTTACAGGTAATAAAAAAACGGGGTATGATGAGATAGTCAGGATGTCAGGTCTATATATAGGACAGAATATATTTAAAATTGATAGGACTATCATAGAAGAAAGGATTGAATTAAATCCTTATCTGGATGTTCTATCAGTTTATTTTAAATATCCTGATGAGGTTGTCGTAAATGTTAAAGAGAGGACACCGACTGCAGTCATCCCGTATTTGGGTTCATATGTAGTGATAAATGATGAAGGTTATGTATTGGAGATCCATGGTGATTTGGACAACATATCCTACCCGCTGATTCAGGGGTTAACAATTAAAGGATGTTCGAAGGGAAAGGTTGTATCCGTTGTGGATCCATATCAGATAAAGGCTTTGAGGCATGTACTTGAAGAAACATACAGGCAGGAGCTTCAGGATATTATTTCTGAAATTCTTATGGACGATCCTGATGATATCTACATAATTTCCAGAAATGGAACCACCATACGTTTGGGACAGGCTGTGGAATTGAAAGACAAGCTTAAGTGGCTGTGTACGCCAAATTTTCAACAAATCGATAATAGCAGTATTAAGGGTACACTTGACATAAGTGTTGCCTCTCAGGCAATATTTAAGCCTTTGGATGATTGAGGTGGTTAGATGAGTAAAAAGCTAAGGGCACAGATAGCTGTAAGTATTGTTAGTTAGATATTGGGGCTGGCCCTGGCGGCTCAGTTCAAGAACGTGCAAAAGGTAGGAGGGAGTGTATCCCTTCAAAGGACGCAGGAGCTTACAAAGCAGGTGCAAAAACTGGAACAGGAAAATGAAGCGTTGGAGACTCAGATAAGAGAATATGAAAAAAGAATAAGCGAGTTTGAGAGTGCAGCCCAGAATGAAGGACAAAGTAATAAACTCATATATGAGGAATTGGAACGCATAAGGATGCTGGCGGGACTGGTGGACATGGAAGGTCCGGGTGTAGTGGTTACGGTAAATGTGAAACATGTTAGTGAATGGGGCGAAGATGCTATTATTCAGAATGTACGGTATGACGATCTTCTTAAGCTGGTCAATGAGTTAAATGCTGCCGGGGCTGAGGCTATTGCGGTTAATAACGAACGTATAATTGCCACTACTGAAATACGGAATGCCGGAGACTATATTGTTATAAATACAAACCGGTATTCTGCCCCATTTGAGATAAAAGCAGTGGGGAATCCTGAAACCCTGGAGGCAGCTTTAAAGCTATTGGGTGGAGTAGCAGATGACCTGGGTGCTTATCTTCACATTAATATCCGAAGAGAAGAGAATATAAGGATACCTAAATACAATGGAACGCTGCAGTACAAGTTTGCCCAACCTCTGCAGGAGAACAAATCGTGAGGCGGTATAAATGAGTCTGAAAAAGGAATACCTGGTTATTTCCATAATGTGTGCGTTTTTAAGCTTTTTTCTGGTCAAAACTTTTGGCAATCAAGTATACAGCTATGATATCGGGGAAAGTACCTCGGTAAAAAAGATACAGGAATTGATGAATCAACTTGAAAAACTGGAGAACAGCAAAGAAGAATTGTTGGAAAGACTGCAAAAACTGGAAGCCAAGATCAGCGACCATGAAGCTGTAATCGCTGAAAATATTTACAAGGGAGAGGAAATTCAAAAACAGCTTTTTGAAGCCAGGGTTCTTGCCGGCCTTACCGATATACAGGGTCCGGGGGTTGAGATAATATTAAATGATCGTAAAAAGGATAATATTATGCCAGGTGAAATGTATTCCATTACTGATTTTATCGTTCATGACAGCGATCTCCTGGAGGTTATAAATGAACTTAAGGCAGCAGGAGCGGAAGCAATAGGGATTAATGGAGTAAGGATTCTTGGCAATTCCCGAATCAGTTGCGGAGGTCCTACCATCAATGTAGGGGACGATCAGCGTTTTGCGCCGCCCTTTGTTATACATGCCATTGGTGATCCGGATGCACTTGCTGGTTATTTTCAGAGAGCTGATAGTATTTACCATATTCTTACCTTTTATGGTCTGGAATTTAGTATAAAAAAATTGGACAATGTTCGCATCCCGCGATATTACGGTGAAGTAGATTTTAAATATGCAAAACCCGTAAAGGAGGACTAAAGATATGTTATTACCCATTATTGGTGTACTAATTGGTATTATACTGGGTTTGATTTTGCCTGTACATATACCCACCGCATATTCATCTTATATGTCAATTGCTGTGCTGGCTGCTCTTGATTCAGTTTTTGGTGGTATTCGTGCAAGCCTTGAAGAAAAATTTGAAACCGATGCCTTTATTTCAGGATTCTTTGGTAATGCATTATTAGCAGCCGGTCTGGCATATATAGGCGATCGTTTGGATGTACCCATCTACCTGGCAGCTATATTTGCTTTTGGAAGTCGTTTATTCCAGAATTTTGCCATGATTCGACGTTATTTTCTCAACCGTATGCGGGAAAGGTTTAGACAATAATATGAAAATCATAAAAAATAGTCTAAATTGCAATATTAAATGCAACACTTTTTTAAGGAAAAGTATGATATAGATACCCAAATTTTTACTGTTTAAAATGTAAAACCTTATGTTGTCAAGGGAAGGGTGGAGATTTTCG
>LFTM01000298.1:0-1012 GCA_001513505.1 Clostridiales bacterium DTU092
GACCATATGTGGTGTCAGTATAACATTGGGCAGCCGTCGCAAATCATTATCAGCCGGTAAGGGTTCCTGATGAAATACATCTAAAGCAGCACGGAATCTTCCCCTTTTTAATTCAGCAATTAGAGCGCTTTCGTCAAAAATAGCTGCCCTTGCGGTATTTATCAGATACGTACCGTAAGGTATCAGCTGCAGTTTTTCCAGATCCAGCATTTTATAGGTTTCTTCTGTTGAAGCAGCATGTATTGAAATAATATCCGAATTCATCAGGACATCATCAAGGGTGGTAAGCTTTATACCTAATTCATCTTCAACGGTTTCAGGTATATAGGGATCATATACCGATATTTGAACATCAAAGGGTTTAAGAAGTTTTATCAGATATCTGCCAATACGTCCAAGACCTACAAGACCCACCCTTTTGCCATACAGAGTATCTGTATACATGTAATTTCCCGGCCATGCTTTGTCGTATTTCATACTGTTATTATTGCCTACCACATCTTTAAGCAATGCCAGCATTAGCGTCAAAGTACCCTCAGCTACGTGTTTTGCCATAGGCTCGGCTGCATTTGTAACGACTATATTTCTGTCAAATACCTCTATAGGTAAAAAAAATCTGATGTTCCCCCCTATGTGGCCAATAAACTTAAGTTTTTTTGCTGAATCTAGTACAGTTTTTGTAAACTTCGGGACTTCCCATCCGGTCAGACATATATCAATATCCTTTATTACTTCTGTCAGTTCCTCCTCGGTATAAGCTCTTTCGTTGCCGTTCCAATATACTTCCCCCAGTTTATTTAGCTGTTCCTTCAAATTGTCTGGAAAAAAAGTATCCCTTGTATATCCCTTTGGATGTAATACCAGTATTTTATTCATACTATCCCCCTTAAGTTAATTATACCGTTTCATGTTGTTCCGTTTCCATTAAAACAAAGATATTTTCGTCCACTATGGCAAATACTCTTTCTGTGCAATAAGCAAATCATCCACCATGCTTCTAACAGCGTTACGA
>LFTM01000298.1:1041-3495 GCA_001513505.1 Clostridiales bacterium DTU092
TTATATAGCCGCCTGCCAGTATAGCTTCCTCCATTAACCTCCGGTCCCCATTTAACGAAGCATCAACTGTTATCTCGATAACCGACAGAAACCGTGTGATGAAGCTGGCCAGCGTATCCGGAAAATTATCCAGCATCATTGGTTTTGGTCCTGTAGCAGTTGCTATTGCCGGCATCTCTACTACAGCCCATGATGGCAGGTTCGGAATAGCACCATTGTTTTGAACATTCATATAATACGTTTCGCGCAGATCTAATTCGATGGAATTGATTATGTCCATTAGCTGCTCATGTTCGCCATGAAAATGGGTAAAGAATTCCTCTCCTAATGGTTCGGGGGAATAAGCAGTCTTCATAATATCATCATGGATTTTATCGCCCATTTCTATTGTTTTCTCAAAAGAAAAAGCATCGTGACCAAGAACTCTACCAAAATATTTTCCATTGGGGAAATACTCAGTAAAGAATTCAGTGATATGACGATCTCCGGGAGCAGGAAAAGCACCGTATTTCAGGAAAAAACTCCAGGAAAAGGGTTCTCCAAGGGCTAATATATTCTTATCGATTTTCTTATCAGACAGATCTTTATCATTGATGTTCATAAAAAAGTCGCCATATTCTTCGAGCAGTTTTTTCCGGACATCCGGCCATGCATTTTTGCCCTCATACCTGAAATCGTATATAAATGTACAATGATTGATACCCGCAGCCAATGATGTTACCTTGTTTCGATCATATCCCATATAATCAGCAATATACCATTCTAACGCGGCGGTTCCAATACAGAGTCCGGTTATTGGATAATTAAGTTTTTTGCGAATAGCACGGCATATTATGGCCATAGGATTGCTGTAGTTAAAAAAATAGGCGTTTGGACAGTATCTGATGACGTCCTTGGTAATAGCCAACATGGCAGGCACCATACGCATAGCTCTGGATATTCCTCCTGGCATAGCTGTGTCACCAACCGGCTGGTGTATGCCATATTTTCTGGGAATAAACACGTCCTGTTCCCATGCTCTACGGCCGCCTACACCTATTGTTGTAACCACATAATCAGCGCCGGGTAAACAATCGCGCCGATCCGTGGACCATGATAGCTCAATATCAGCTTTTTTAGCATCGATCATTTTTTTAACTAAACGCACTATCCCATCCAATACCTTTTCATCAATATCTACAAGGGATAAATGCCATTTTGCTCCTCCTGGCTGTTTCGTTATAAGATCCGCTGCCAGACCCTGTGTAAACATGGCACTGCCTGCTCCAATAATAACCAGCTTTTTTCTCATATTATTACTCCTTTCTCTGGTATATGTATGGAATGGTTAGCACTTATGATTATTATACCATTAAATATAGCATGTCCAAGGTGTTTTTCGAAAAATTAAGTTACAACCTGTTGTATCGAAAAAGTATATTCGTTAAAAGTTTTTAATAATTAAGAGAAGAAAGAAAAGGCTCCCGGTAATTTTATCGTTTTCATCGGGAACCTTCTCAACAAAGGATTTTATTTAAGGAGTCTTGACTGTTATCTCTTTAATCCCAATATTAATCTTACCTCTCCTATGCCAATCCCTAAATTTTTCGCAATTTCTTCTTCAGTATTTCCGTTTTTATGCATGAGAAGAACTGCTTTTCGTGTATTATTGTAGTCAGAATATTTATTTTCTTCATTAATTTGCTCATCCGGTAGTCCGACAGCTTGCTCATCGGGCAGTTTACTGCCGGATACTCCATTGACTTGAGCGACAGTAATTCTGGTTGAATTAATTCCCATTTCATCGTCTTCAATTTCAGACAGAGTATATTGCATAATATTCTCAAAGGCTTCATACATTTCATACAGCCTTGTTTCCTTTTCTTCCAGCCTTTTTTCCATTTCAATAATTTCAATTTTATTTTTTCTGATTTCCCAGAGCACAGCAGAGAGAAAGACGATACCTATAATAAGAAGTACGTAATTGTCACCCACAAATGATATCCTCCTATACTTTAATATCAATATTTATTCCTTTATTAGTCTCATTTACTTCTGATTCGACCCTTTCGTCCTTTGCTTTTGCTTCCGGGTTTGATTTATCATTCTTACCTGTATTACCTTGCCAGGATTGTTGTCTTTCTTTGGGTTCTCTGTCAACTCTTTTGTAAAAAGTATGTTCGGTTGAAACAACTCTGCGTTGAGCATGTTCAATATGGTATTGAAACTCCTGAATATTGGTCAGCTGGTTTATATTTGGCTTTTGATTTTGCAAGTTTGCTTCTCTTGTATAATCATTGCTTCTCTGTATACTTATTTGGATATCTATCGGACGGATTGACATAACATCCCTCCTTATCCTTCATATGACACAAAACGTATTTCCCCCTCTTCACGTTTAAACGTGGCATACTGCACAGGGTTATTAATCTGAAGGGATGAAGGTCCAATGGTTATAAACACACCCGGGTAAAC
>LFTM01000062.1 GCA_001513505.1 Clostridiales bacterium DTU092
CATATAAGTTAGCTAACTTAACACTGGAACAAGCATATTTCGCAGCACGGATGGAAATAGCTAATTTGTTTATTTTATTTCTATTGATTATACGTAAAATATAGGTTTATTGCTTTATTACTATTGTTACACCGGCGCAATTATTTATAAACATAAAATTAAATGCATATATTTTAAAAGGTGTAAAATGGGAACAGCACGAAGCAGATGATGAACTAAATCGTTTTCGCCTATGCAAATACATTGGAGGTGTTTGTTTTGAATGAAACTTCTGCCATCAAAAAGGCATCAACTACTTTTTACAAGGAACACACTTTACTAACAAGTAAATTCTGGTGGAATGTCGTCAAAATCCTTACTATTATTGCGCCGCTTGCATTGTTCCTGCCCTTCGTTAGATTTGATTCTATAGCTGGCAAAAAGGGTTATGTCATCTCAGGATTTCATTTTCTAATCGGAACGCACGGATTGGATGCCAAGTTTAGCTCTGAGGGATTAAATCCTGCACCCCAAATTATCACAACTGCTGTTTTTCTTGTGATTGGACTAATTTTTGTACTTCTGATAAGACGCAATAAACCATCTTTTCTCGCTGTTCCAATATCTATAGTTATTATTTTATTCTCTTATATCACCGCTTCTATGGCTACATGGCTTGTAAAATCAGGAGCCCGTTTAATGATTGGTGTTCAACTTCTTATGCTAATCGAATTTATCATTATCATTAGTACTATCTTGGCGGTAGTGCTTAATCGTGTCAGCGCCAGAACGGGAGCTTTTAAAAGTCATCTTGCTATGTTTTCCATGCTTGCTCCGGGCATAATTTACCTGCTTATTTTCAACTATCTGCCGATGCCAGGTATTTTGCTTGCATTCAAAAGATACAGGGTTTTTACAAGAGATGTTCTCGAAAACTTCTTTAGAAGTGAATGGGTAGCTTTAGAAAACTTCAGGTTTCTTTTCTCAAGTCCTGATGCACTTATGATTACAAGAAATACCGTTCTATACAACATTACTTTCATGATACTTGGTCTTATAGCAAGTGTCAGTCTGGCCATTATAATAAGTGAAATTCCCAATCGAAGGCTGGCAAAAATATATCAGACCACATATTTCCTTCCCTACTTCTTATCCTGGATGATTGTGGCTTATCTGGGCTTTGCACTATTTAACTATGATTTAGGTGTGCTCAATAACATTCTTAAAAAGCTGGGAATGGAGCCAATTGACTGGTATATGGAGCCTAAATACTGGCCATTTATATTCGTTATTGCAAACTTATGGAAATATACGGGTAATGGTTCAATTGTATATATAGCAACTATAGCAGGATTTGATACAGAGATTTACGAAGCAGCAGCAATAGATGGTGCAAACAAATGGCAGCAAACAATGTATCTTACAGTCCCAATGCTGGTTCCTATGATGACGCTGTTGACTATACTGGCTGTAGGCCGAATGTTTAACGCTGACCTCGGTATGTTCCTATCCCTTCCCATGGGTTCAGGACCTCTGCGCAGTGTTTCAAACGTCATTGACCTCTACGTATTTAACAGCCTTCGCGGTGGTTCTAATATGGGATTCCCTGCTGCCGCAGCGTTATATCAATCTATCGTTGGTTTCATACTAATCTTGACTACCAATACGATAGTACGTAAAATAAATCCCGATAACGCATTGTTCTAAACAATTAATTCTTATTTAACGTGGCCTGTTTAGGCCATATTACAGGGGGTGTAAACATTGAGTGTTGGTCCGATTGCTCCAACAATTATAGATACAAAAGACACAAAAGTTACGAAACGTGGGGATAGTCCGAACAAGTTATCTCCAAAGGCTAATTTTGTATTAAATCTTATACTTACACTTGCGATGCTTGCCTGTGTGCTTCCTTTAGTAATAGTAATCAGTGTTTCGCTATCTTCCGAATCTACTATATTAAAAGAAGGCTATGGCCTGTTACCGAAAGATTTTACGCTCGACACATATAAGTTTGCTTTCTCGGATCCCAGGTCAATAGTCAATGCTTACAAGGTAACAATCTATACTACAATCATGGCTACTATAATTTGTCTGGTTAATGTCTCCTTGTTTGCGTATCCCCTAAGCCGCCCCGATTTTAAATTCCGTACGGAAATTACTTTCTTCATGTTTTTCACAATGCTGTTCGGCGGCGGATTAGTTGCATATTATATACTGATGACCGGTTTCCTGGGTCTGCGAAATAGTTTATGGGCAATTATCCTTCCTTACAGTTTTAACTCATTCTGGGTTATAGTTATGCGTACTTTCTTCAGAACCCAGGTTCCACTTTCACTTATTGAATCGGCAAGAATAGATGGTGCCGGTGAATGGAGAACCTTTACCCAGATTGTTTTGCCAATATCACTGCCGGGTCTTGCTACCGTTGCTCTCTTTACAACCCTGGGTGTATGGAATGACTGGTTCAACTGTATATTATTTATCGACAAGTCCGAATTAGCAAACTTGAATACTCTAATTTACCGTGCTCTTACATCAGCCCGCATGCTTCGGGAAATCATTGCAACTATGGGAGCTGCGGGGTCAGCTGATGCAGCTGCCGAGATAGCAAATCTGCCAAATGAGACTTTCCGTATGGCACTGGCAGTTATCACAATGGGACCAATTGTTTTAGCTTACCCCTTCTTCCAGAAATACTTCATAAGGGGATTAACAGTTGGCTCAATAAAAGGATAATGTTTATTCCAGCGTCTTCAAATGGCTTAATAATAAAAGCCGTTTAGAAGTAATAGATAATATAAAAAAAGGAGGATGAATTATTTATGCGAACTTCCTTAAAAAAACATCTTATTCTACTCATCATCTTCTCAATGGTAATGGCTTTGGCTGTAGGTTGTGCGCCCAAGGCAGAAGGCCCCTCTGATGAGCCTGCGACAACTGACGAAGAACCAGCCGAAACACCAGAACCATCAGATGATGAAGGCGAGGCAGCCGAGGAACCAGATGTAGCAGACTTAGAACCATACGAGCTCACCTATTTTATGCTATGTAACAACGTATCACCTGATGCTGATCAAATAGTTGAGCGTGCTAATGAAATATTAAAAGAGAAAATCAATGCAACCCTTGACCTTGTCATGCTGGATTGGGGTACATGGAGCGAACGCTTTAACACCGCAATGAATGCCGGTGAAAAGATTGACATAGCGTTCACCGCCGACTGGTGGGGATATCTGGATGCAGTTGCCAACAACTTCTTCCTGCCCTTAAACGACCCCGATGACAACTTACTGGAAAAATATGCTGCACAAACTGTTAAAGACTTAGGAGAAGGCTTCATCGTAGGTTCCCAGATTAACGGTGTAAACTATGGTGTTCCAACTGACAAAGAGTTTGCCGTTAACGGAGGTCTTGTATGGCGTAAAGACCTTGCAGAGAAATACGGCTTTGATATGCAGTCGGTAAACAGCATAGAAGATCTGGAGCCCATGTTGAAGGTCATCAAAGAAAATGAGCCCAACATTATTCCGTATCTTGTAGAGCAGGGCGGCGGGAACTACATGATACCCTTCATAGACTTCTTTAAAGGCGTAGGTGTAAGCTACGATGATCTTGAAGATACCGAAGTCAAATGGTTTTGGGATAGAGAGGATCGTATCCAAATGGCCAAGACCCATCATAAATACTACAAAGAAGGATACATCCATAAGGAAGCTTATACCGAAAACAACAGGTATAATGACCACCTGCTTGAAGGCGATTTCTTCGTAACTCAGCAGCCTCTCAAGCCTATGAAAGGAAAATCCACTGAGCTTATGAGTGCTGCCGGTAACAAATTCCCTCTGGACGAAAAAGAAATTACTCCATATGTGGCACACTCACTCCACGCAGCAGGTTCCATGTTAGCTATCCCAAGAACATCTGAGGATCCTGCCCGTGCTATGATGTTCATCAACCTGATGCATGTAGATGCTGAGCTTGCCAACCTCTTTGTATGGGGTATCGAAGGTGTTCATCATAAGGTCGTACAAGAGGATCCCAAGAGGGTAGCTCCTATTGAAGGCAACACATGGACACAGGCTGTTCTGCCCTGGACTCTGGGTAACGTGTTTAACCACTGGTTAGGTGAACACGAAGATCCCAACAAGCATGAGGGCTTCCGTATGACAAAAGAGGCTCCGGCACACATCACCCTGGGTTATCGCTTCATCAATACTCAGGATTATCAGGCAGAAGCTGCAGCATATGACAACGCAATGTCTGAATACTCATCAATAATGGCTACAGGTGCTGTAGAAGACTTTGACGGAACATACCAGAAGATGGTAGAAGCTGCAGAAGCCGCTGGTATAAGGAAGATTCAGGAAGCTGTTCAGGCTGACCTCAACAGATGGCTTGAAGAACAGGGCAAGAAATAATAAACACGATAATCAATAACCGTTAAAAAACCTCCTGTTTGTACAAACAGGAGGTTTTTT
>LFTM01000120.1 GCA_001513505.1 Clostridiales bacterium DTU092
GGTACCAACTACAGCATAATAGGTGGTCTTAAGAAGAATGCCAAGGTAGAGATTCTGGAAAAGGTTGGTTCCTGGTATAAGATCAAATACGGCAGCAGAACGGGTTATGTCAGTGGGCAGTATATAAAACTATCCTCCGGTGGCAGTGCTTCACGCAGCGAAAGTACAAAAACAGGTACCGTAACTGCAAGTGCGTTAAATGTACGTTCAGGAGCGGGAACCAATTACAAAAAAATCGGGTATCTCACAAAGAATTCTAAAGTGGAAATTGTTGGTCAGACCGGTTCCTGGTATAAGATTAAATTTGGCAGCGGTACAGGATACGTGAGCAGCAAGTATATTAAGTTATAAAATGTTCTGCCGTTCTGATACCGGGAAGATCCGGCAACTGCAAAGACTTGAAATTAATAAGTGCTTATAAACAGAAAAATGCGTAGGCTATGTTTAAGCCTACGCATTTTTGTATTAATATCAATGGTTTGGAATTTTTCAATTTTCCGTGCTTGCGATATCGTCGTCACTATTTTCACCATATAAGAAGTCATGAAGCAGAGCTTTGTTCTTTTCCATATCCGGAACCAGAACTGCCATACCCCTGATTCTTTTTGATTGATATGTGCCGTCTACAGGGATCCTGTATTGTATTATATCCTTGTTCTTGAAACCAATTACCGATGTTCCCAGCTTTAATATCTCTGTTGTGGGCATATTTGTTTCAACATAGGGCAATAGGGTTGTTACAAGACCGGGGATCTTAATGGGATTTATGGTTTTCACCTTCTTAAACAGTTGTGAGAGAATGGTCCTTTGTCTTTCGGTTCTTTCAAAGTCTGAATGTCCCACTTTCCGGATTCGCGCATAGGCTACGGCTTGTCTCCCGTTCAATGTTTGAGGACCTGCCTCGGTAACCGGTGGAGAAGGTTTGGTATTCTTGTTAAGCCTGTTAAGCTCATTTAAAGTCTGGTTTAAATATTTAATTTCCTTGCTTTTTACATCTATGGTTACACCACCAACTTGATCAATAATCTTTTCCAGACCAAAGAAGTCAACGGTTGCATAGTATTGAATATCAAGATTGAAGTTGGTGTTTACTGTTTTCATGGCAAGTGCAGGCCCCCCGAATATATAGGCGGCATTTATTCTGTTTTCCCCTTTTTCGGGAATGGGAACATACATATCACGCATTAATGAAGTCAATTTGATAGCCTGATTCTTTTTATCTATGGTTGCTATCATTATTACATCGGAACGCGACTTCTGGTTTTCAACCCTGGAATCCAGGCCAAAGAGAAGAACATTGACTACACCTGTCTCCTTTGAGTCCGGAGCGGTATCGGATATACCCAACTCCTCCCGGGACAGGTTTTTATCGACGCCTGGAGATTCTGTAAAAGAATTTTTCTGAATTTGATCCAGCAGGATATATATATACGTAGCCGAGCCGATCAGGAATAAAAGAGTTAATGATAACAAAGTAACTACAATTTTTTTCATTTTTCTTTTCTTCACACCAATACCCCCATTGGTTGATTTATCAGCTTACCTTAATTATTAACTTATAACATTATTCTATAAAGTACCAGATAAGTCAATAGAGATGAAAAGAATTTACAAATCGTTAAAAGAAATGTATATTAATGAAAATAAAAAAGTAAAAAACACGAAAATTATTAATAATAATGCATAATTTTGTCTTTGTTTAAAACAGTCTGTCTGTGGTATCTATAGGTAAATAAGGAGGAATAGACAATGCAGGATATTTTGTTGGTATTGATGATATTTTTTGAAGGAGTAGCCTCTTTTCTTTCTCCCTGTGTTTTACCTCTTATACCGGTTTATATGGCATATTTGACCGGACAAACTATGGATGATTTGATGCTAAGACCCAAATCCTATAAGTGGGTTGGTTTAAATGCCGTTGCATTTGTTTTAGGATTTTCATTTGTATTTATAGCCATGGGAGCGGCTGCCAGCTCGTTGGGAAGTTTTTTTACTACGCATCGTGACATTATCAGAAAGATAAGCGGAGCACTGATTGTTTTTTTCGGTCTGTTTCATACCGGCATTTTGCCGATTGGCTTTTTAAACCGGGAAAAGCGGTTCAGTTTAAAAAAAATGAATCCTGGAATTGTTACCTCAATACTGGTTGGATTTGGATTTGGCCTTGGCTGGACACCTTGTATTGGTCCCATGCTTGCATCGGCGCTTATCTTAGCCGGCCAGGCCGATACAATTGCCAAAGGCATCGGGTTGTTAGCCGTCTATAGCGCAGGGCTGGGTTTACCCTTTATTGTGCTGGCGTTTGGTATAAAAGTGATTTGGAATCATTTAAGGAAATTAAACAAGTATATCAATACAATCAGGGTGGTGAGCGGAGCCTTACTTATAGTGGTTGGGGTGTTGATATTTTTCAATAAACTGAACTTTATAGGAGGCATATAACGTATCAGCAGTTTTCCCGCTTTTTAATAATGAATTTTATAATAACGTGGAAAGGATGAAAGCAATAGTGAAAAAAATATTTGTAGTTATCGTTTCGGTACTTCTGATATCCGGTGTTCTATTAGCAGGTTGTGTAAATAACGATGATAAGGATATGGATAAGCCGCCCCAAACCTTACCTGAAGAGGAACCTACTGATTTCCCTGACCAACCTTCAACACCTTCTGAACCGGATGAAAACAGTGATACATCGCCTCAGGAAATACTGGAAGGCATTGCTTATTACGAATTTGATGTTCCTATGGAGGATTTTGAGGCCATTGATTTGACCGGACAAAAAGTTAAATTATCTGATTATAAAGGTAAAATAGTGTTTTTAAATTTTTGGGGAACCTGGTGTCCTCCCTGTCGCGGTGAAATGCCGCATATGGAAGAGTTTTATAAAGAATATAAGGAGAAAGAAGTTGTTTTACTGGCGGTAAGCCCTACATCGGTGGAACTTAGGGGCGGAAATGATGCTGAGGAAGCGGAAAAGAGAGTCAGGGATTTTATTGAAAGTAATGGATATACCTTCCCCGTTCTGCTGGATAAGGATGATGAAGCATGGGCAATTTATCAACAAAGCGGGGTTCCGGCCAATTATATAATTGACAGGGAAGGGATAATCAGATATCTTAAAATTGGTGCCTTTTCGGGCAAGGAAGAGATGGAACTCTTTGTCAAGGCTATTGAGGCTATGCAGAATTAAAGGGACCGATTATGCTATAAGTTAACTGTGTAAGGAGCGGTATATTTGGAAGCGGGAAAGCTTTACATCTGTGCGACCCCAATCGGTAATATGGAAGATATAACCTTAAGAGTTCTTCGTACTCTTAAGGAAGTGGATTATATTGCTGCCGAAGATACCAGGTATACCCTAAAGCTATTAAATCACTATGGTATCTCCAAACCTCTTGTAAGCTACCACCAGCATAACCAGCAAAAGCGCGGCGAATATATCATTGAACTGCTGGAGCAGGGGTATAATATTGCAGTGGTGTCGGATTCGGGGATGCCGGGCATATCCGATCCGGGAGCACAACTGGTTGTATTAGCCCGTGATAAGGGCATACCCGTTACGGTTGTACCAGGCCCTACGGCCTGCGTGTCTGCATTGGTGCTGTCGGGTATGGATACAGACCGTTTTGTGTTCGAAGGATTTCTCCCAAAATCAAAGAAAGCCAGAAACCGCAGGCTGGAACAATTAAAAGAAGAAGAGCGTACTATAGTGCTCTACGAAGCTCCTCATAGATTAATTTCTACTCTCGAAGCTCTGCTGGAAAATCTGGGAGACAGAAAAATAGCTGTGGTCCGGGAACTGACAAAAATTTATGAAGAAGTTCTGGTTATGAACCTTGAGGAAATGCTGCTATATTTCCGGGAGCATCCGCCAAAAGGTGAAATAGTGCTGGTAATAGAAGGATTTCAGGGATATGATTCAGAGTCTAAGGTATGGGATGTTTCTATAGAGGAACAGGTGAGGCAGTATATCGACAGCGGTCTTGCCAAAAAGGAAGCCATAAAACGTGTGGCCAGGGAGCGAGGGTTGCCGAAAAACCAGGTCTATAAACTTATGATTGAGGACTGAATTAAGTTTTCGACATATTTCGCGCATATATAGAGAAAGGCGGCATATTGCCGCCTTATTAATAAAAATAAGTATGTTAGATCGATTTCAAATCTTCTAAACAGTTCTTGCATATGTTTTTGCCTTTGTAAGTTTCGACGTCTCTAGCATTGTCGCAAAATATACATGCCGGCTCATACTTTTTTAATATGATGTGTTCATTGTCAACATAAATCTCTAATGCATCTTTTTACTCAATACCGAGAGTACGGCGAAGCTCAATCGGGATGACAACTCTTCCGAGCTCATCTACTTTGCGTACAATTCCTGTTGATTTCATCTGCGTTTCCTCCTCCTCACCAAAATTCGACACCAATCACGAAAGTTATATTACCAATAATACCAATAAAAGTCAACCCTGTTTTACAAAATAATGGGACTCTTTTATAAAATTAATAAAATATTAATAATTAATAATGTTATAACTTAGCATCGGAACCTGGGATATCCGGGTTTTTTTCGTCTTACGTTCTATTATACTGAATGTATTCATATGCATAAAAAAGACCCGTAAAAAAGGTGAAATTATGGTTAATGTGATATGGATAATATTAATATTGATAGGACTTATAGTTTCGGTTTTTAATGGAAGGCTTGAAGCCGTTACCCAATCGGCGCTAGACAATGCAAAATACGCTGTTGAACTTTGCTTTAGTTTGATTGGAATATACGCACTCTGGCTGGGGTTAATGAGAGTGGCCCAGGAATCCGGCATGGTAAGCAGAATTGCAGAAAAAGCCCGGAGGGTACTCAGGTTTATTTTTCCTGATGTTCCTTTAAGGCATCCGGCCATAGGGGCAGTAGCTATGAACATTATTGCCAATATGCTGGGTCTGGGAAATGCAGCTACCCCGTTAGGTATAAAGGCTATAAAAGAGCTGCAGAAGTTAAACCCCCAAAAGGACAGGGCTACCAACGCAATGTGTATGTTTCTTGCCATAAATACCTCATCTGTACAGCTTATCCCGTCAACGGTGGTTGCACTCAGGAGCGCTGCCGGATCCAGTAATCCTACGGAAATAATTGGGACGGCCTTTATTGCTACCATCTGTTCAACAACGGCTGCCATTATTTCTGCGAGGATCCTGCAGCGTTATTATTAGATTACAATTGCTGTAAACCGGGGGACAAAAATTATGATAGAAATTATGAAAATTATTTCAACTTATGCAATTCCGGTGTTTATTTTTGTTGTGCTGGGGTACGGATATATTAAAGGTGTTAATGTATATGACTCATTTATAGAGGGAGCCAAGGAGGGTCTGACCACCGCATTCAGAGTACTGCCATATATGGTAGCAATGTTTGTTGCCATTGGCATATTCAGATCTTCGGGAGCAATGGATGTACTAATAACTGTTATAGCCCCGGTTACCAATCTGCTGGGTATTCCTCCATCAATTCTTCCTCTTGCTATTATACGTCCTATGTCGGGAATTGCATCAACCAGCATGCTGGCTGAAATGTTCAGGCTGTATGGTCCGGATTCCTACATCGGACGGGTGGCATCAACTATGATGGGCTCCACAGAAACGGTATTCTATACAATATCAGTGTATTATGGCTCCATAGGAGTAAAGAAAACCCGGCATACTGTGTGGGCGGCACTTTTAGCAGATTTGGCAGGGCTTATTGCGTCTATAGTTGTATGTAATATGGTATTTGACAAATAGAAATTATCAATATAAAATCAATAGTTGATGCAATGCAATAGAATGCAGTAGATATTACAATATATTTTTACGGAGGTTACCAATGAAGATCAGTGTTTATGCCCTTCCGGACAATATTCAGGAAAAGGAATTAAAGGAGCGCATTGCTGTTGTTATTGACGTTCTTAGAGCTGCAAGCACAATCATTACTGCACTGTATAACGGGTGTAAGGAAATAGTCCCCACAGCTGAAATTGAAGAGGCCATTATGCTGGCAAAGAATTATGAGAGGGAAACCTTTCTTTTAGGCGGCGAAAGGAATGCCCAAAAAATCGATGGCTTTGATCTTTCCAACTCCCCCTATGAATACACACGGGAGGTAGTGGAAGGTCAAACCATAATTATGACCACCACCAACGGGACCCAGGCAATACGAAAGGTAAGTGATGCAAAAGAGGTTATTGTTGCGGGTTTTTTAAACGCCGGAGCGGTATCCCGGTATATCCAAAGCTGTGGTGATGATGTTACATTTGTATGCGCAGGAACGGATAATAAATTTTCAATGGACGATATACTGGCGGCAGGGGCTATGCTGGATATTCTGGATGGCATGAACACACAAATGGAGATGGATGATCTTGCTTTGGTAAGCCTGCATTTGTACAGATCATATAAGAACGATCTTAAAAAAGCTCTGAAAGGTGCCTGCCATTACAAAAATCTGGTAGAAGCAGGTTTTGAAAAAGATGTTGACTATTGCATTAAAATAGATCAATTCTCCATAATTCCGGTTTTTAAAGATGGGATAATAAAAGCAGCCCAGGATCTATGATGTATATGGAAATTGAACATTTCTGATAATATAATGGTGCCATACGACGTTTAAAAGCATTTTAGATTTGTGCCTTCCAATATGGCTGAAAAACAGCTTTTCTCTTTTTTGTGCAAATATCTTTATTACATTCTCCTGTCTGTTACCTGATAACACGACTATCGTTTCGGGTTTCAAAAACTACCTGACTGGCTGCTGTAAAATGAATATCTTGACAATGGAAAAATGGTAGAAATGGGTATATAATATAGATATAATCATCACAGGATCTTAATGTGATAAAGCCTGATAAATTCATTTCTGCCAATCGTCATAAGCTATTCCGTATCATTATATTAAAGCCAGGGGGTGTCAATAAAAAAGTGAAAAAAGGAATCAATATATGGTCGTTCAAAAGTGGTATGACAGTGGCCGAGTGCATGGCTATGGCCAGGGATGCCGGCTATGATGGAATTGAATTGAGTCTGGACGAAGAGGGGGAAATCAGCTTAGACAGCAGTGAAAAAGAAATTTTGGAAATCAAAAAAATAGCTGAAGACCAGGGGATTGAAATAGCCAGTCTGGCGACAGGACTTTACTGGGCTTATCCCGTTACCAGTTCGGATCCGGGGATCAGACAAAAATCAAAGGACATTGTAAGAAAGCAGCTGGAGATAGCAGCATGTTTAGGTACCGATGGTATTCTGGTGGTGCCGGGTGCAGTTGCCGGTCTGGACCCCGGAAGCGAAGTGGTGCAGTATGATGTAGCTTATAACAGGGCATTGGAAGCTTTTGCCGAACTTAAAGCCGAAGCAGAATCGTTTAAAGTGAGCATAGGCCTTGAAAACGTGTGGAACAAATTTTTGCTGTCTCCTCTGGAAATGAGAGATTTTATTGATAGGATCGACAGCCCTTATGTAGGTGCCTATCTGGATGTAGGAAACATCATATATACGGGGTATCCGGAACACTGGATAAGGATACTGGGTAAACGTATAAAGAAAGTGCATTTCAAGGATTACCGAAGAGGAGTGGGCACACTGGAGGGTTTTGTGGATCTCCTTGCAGGGGATGTGAACTTCCCGGAGGTAATACGGGCTCTCAATGATATAGGATATGATGACTACGTTACAGCCGAAATGATACCTAACTACACCTATCATACTAATCAGATAATATATAATACTTCCAGATCCATGGACACAATACTTGGAAGATAAAAGCAAAAAGGGGAGGTAGAAACTATGTTAAAAGCAGGATTAATAGGTTTAGGATTTATGGGACGGGGCCATCTGGATAATTACATAAGGCTTGAATCCGAAGGTTTTCCGGTCAAATTGGTTGCCATATGCGATATAGATGAAGAGAAGTTTGAAAACAAATTTTTGTCCGGCAACATCGATGTAGGCAATGCCCAATATGATTTTTCAAAGTACAGACTTTATACTGACATTGATGACATGCTGGAGAAGGAAGAACTGGACATTGTGGATATTGCTTTGCCCACCTATCTGCATGCTGAGGTATCTGTTAAAGCCCTTAACAAAGGCATTAATGTGCTGTGTGAAAAGCCTATGGCGCTGACGGTGGAAGAGTGCCGTAAGATGATAGAGGCGGCTGAAAAAAACAATAGAAAGCTGATGGTTGCCCAATGTCTGCGTTTCTGGCCTGAATATGAGTATTTAAAGGAATGTGTAGAAACCAAAAGGTTTGGAGATGTGTTAAGCGGATATTTTTTCCGCGGAGGCTCCACACCAAAATGGTCATATCAGAACTGGCTGCTTAAGAAGGAGAAAAGCGGCGGTGTTATCCTGGATCAGCACATCCATGATGTGGATATGATTAACTGGTTGTTTGGCACTCCCGAAGCTGTTTCTTCCATAGCTAAAAATGTGATTCCCGGCAGCGGTTATGACATTGTATCCACCCGCTATATCTATGACGACGGCAAGGTAATAACAGCAGAGGATGACTGGGTACTCAATGGTGATTTTGGTTTCGATATGATATTCAGGGTAAACTTTGAGAAAGGAAATATGGTATTTGAAAAGGGAGTACTGAAGGTCAATCCGAATGATGGAAAATCCTTCACACCCGATTTGCCAAAGGACGATGGGTATTACCGGGAGATAAAGTATTTCATAAATGCGCTGCTTAACAATAACGATATTGAAGTGGCTTCACCTTACAGCACTATGGAAACGATAAGAATTGCGCGGGCTGAAATCCAATCAGCTGATAATGACGGAGAATATATTAAGCTATAGGAATAAAGGAAGGGTGACTAATATTTTACAGGAGGAATAGTAGCCATGAAACGAATAAATCTTAACAAAGGCTGGTGGCTGCGGGAGGCTCCCCTTAACTGGGGCAAGGACATGGCCGGCCATGTATCGGGACAACAGCACGGATGGTATAAGGATCTGGAGTTGCCCTGTGATGTTCATATGCCGCTTATTGAGGCAGGCGTAATAAAAGATCCGGTTCTTTCCGACTACTGCTTTGAAGCAGAGTGGATTGAAAACCGCTCATGGTGGTTTAAGAGGATAATAGACGGTTCCGAATTCGATCCCGATTGTGATATTGCCGAGCTGGTTATCGAATCTCTTGATGTACATGCCGATATCTTTTTTAACGGGGCTTATCTGGGGCATCATGCCAGCGCATTCTATCCATTCAGGAGGGATGTTAAGGAATATGTCCGTCCCGGTGACAATGAACTGCTGATCAGACTGACGTCGGGTTTGGAAAGGGTCAGCGATGCAGATCTTGCAGAAATTGATCACGCCGTATGTACCGAGCTGAACAATGGATGTCCTGAACGGGGTGACAAGCGCCGTGCGTTTGTACGAAAACCCACTTATGTCTATGGCTGGGATTGGTGTCCGCGTATCGGGACCTGTGCCATAGCCAAAAATGTATATATTGATTGTCACAGGACTGCAGCAATACGGAATGTTTCGGTTCAAACCGTCAAAATTGGCGCCAGTGCGGAACTGAAGATGGAAGTGGAGATTGAGCTGCTGCACATAGCCGGTACCGTGGACGCTGATATTAAGGTCAGGGTATCCAAAGATGGGAAAGTATGTGCTGAAGTTTGTAAAAATGATATGCTATTGCGTTCGGGGCTTAATTACATAGGTTTTGATATAAATATTGATAATCCGGAATTATGGTGGCCCAATGGTATGGGTGAACAGCCTCTTTATACTATCGAGGTATGGGGTGAGAGCCGCGGGGACGTGTTTTCATGGCCGGCCTTTAAATATGGAATACGTACCATAAGCCTGGATACCTCCCGGGTTGATGAGGAGAACAGGAATTTTATGCTGGTGGTAAACGGCAAACGTGTTTTCTGCAAAGGAGGCAACTGGATACCTGCTGATTCCATCTACGCCCGTGTGACACCTGAAAAATATGATGAACTGGTACGGGAGGCGAAAAATGCCAACTTTAATATGCTCAGGGTTTGGGGTGGCGGCCAGTACGAGAGGGACGAATTTTACGACGCCTGTGATAAGTACGGTATTCTGCTGTGGCACGATATGATGTTTGGGTGCTCCACGTATCCGGATCATATTGAGAGTTTCCGCGACCTTGTTGGCAGGGAGCTGGATTATCAGACCAAACGCCTTGGAAGCCGTACCTGTATAGCGCTTTTTTGCGGGAATAACGAAAATCACTGGATATTTACCGGTGAAGGTTTTGCAGATTCTGTTAAGATGAAGCATGATAAACAATACGGCCTGTACATTGCAAACAACATGATACCAGAATATATTCGGAAAAACTGTCCCTGGGTTCCCTACTGGAACTCATCTCCATATGGAGGCGAACATCCCAATGCGGATAATGTAGGTAATATTCATCATTGGCACGCCTGTATGATGAATCCCGATATGGCGCTTCGTATTGAACCGAAAGAATACGATAAGATAAAGGCGCGTTTTGTTACAGAATACGGTTATCCCGGACCATGCTCAAAAGAAACCATACAGCAATATTTTGATGGTAAGCCAATTGAGAGGGGAAGCAGGGTATGGAACCTTCATAACAATACCTTTGAGAAGTTTACAGTTAATGCCGGTATTAAGAAGCATTACACCGATCGTGAACTGGATCTTGACGAATATATTTTATACGCCGGAATGGTGCAGTCGCTCATGCTTCAGTATTCGCTGGAGAGTATCCGCTTTAAGACATTTTGCGGCGGCGGTATCTTCTGGATGTATAATGACTGCTGGGGAGAGGTAGGCTGGACGATAGTTGACTACTATCTTAGAAGAAAGATATCCTTCTACGGCGTTAAACGCGCCTTTGAGCCGGTAAAACTCATTCTGCGTCAAACAGGTGAAAAGGTAGCGGTTGTGGGGTGCAATGATACCGGAAACGATATATCTTTCAACCTGAGGGCAGGATGGGTAAGCTTTGACGGGGGTAATGATGATTCTAATGTGATACCCGTCACTTTGCCGGCTTACAGCAGAACCTTACTATATACCTTTGAGCAGAGTCATGATATTTATACGGGTGTTTATTATGCAAAACCTGAAAACATCGATATAAATCCGGGTATATTGCGGGCGGCAGACACCAGGACCCTTAAACTCTGTCCTCCCAGGCTGAGTATTGTGGACACGAGGAATGATGGGGATGATTTGCTGGTGGATATCAAGGCAGATACCTATTGTCATGGAGTTTATCTGGATACGGGAGCCGACCGGAAACTGTCGGATAACTATTTTGACATGCTGCCCGGGGAGATACGCACCGTCAGGGTTTATGGAGCTGCCGGCAAAGAATTCCAGCTCAAAACAGTTAAACTGGATTCCAACCCGGACTTTTAAAATGATGAAGAATATATTATTCCAATCACTTAAGCTCCAAGGTGCTTCCATAATATTCTTTGTAATATATAATGTGGCTGAGTTGGAATAATAACTTGACATAACGGGAAATATTGTAGTATATTATAGACAACAAAAAACGGTAAACGCGATGAAGGGAAGAGTAGATAGGAGATTAAGTCTTCAGAGAGCCGGGTCAGGTGAAAGCCGGTGACGGAGTTTCCTGTTGAAGATGGCCCCGGAGCGGATTGGCTGAAATGGTGAGTAGGCCATTACGGGGGTGCCCGTTATCGATACAGGTGATGATAGTCACCGACAGAGTTTTTCGCCATAAGGCGAAAAAATAGGGTGGTACCGCGAAGGATGCCCCTCGCCCCTATGTTGGAGCGAGGGGTTTTTGCATAAGAAAATTATACAGTTATTGATAGTTATCGAATATGTAGTGAAAAAGATTACATAGTTTTGAAAAGGAGGTCATAATATGGCTGAATCTAAAACTTATTACATCACAACCCCAATATACTATCCCAGTGATAAGCTTCATATCGGGCATTCGTATACCACGGTGGCGGCTGACGCAATGGCCCGCTTTAAGCGACTTACGGGATATGATGTCATGTTTTTGACGGGCACGGATGAGCATGGCCAAAAGATAGAGCGGTTGGCCAAAGAAAAGGGTGTATCTCCCAAGGAGTATGTGGACAATATTGTAGCTGGTATAAAAAGACTGTGGAACATCATGGATATATCAAACGACGATTTTATACGTACCACCGATGAGCGGCACAAAAAAGTGGTGCAAAAGATATTCAAAAAGCTGTATGATCAGGGAGATATCTTTAAAGGCGTCTATAAAGGCTGGTATTGTACCCCGTGTGAATCCTTCTGGACGGAGCGCCAGCTTAAAGACGGAAATTGTCCGGACTGTGAGAGAAGCGTGGAACTGGTTGAGGAGGAAGCCTATTTCTTTAAACTGTCCAAATATCAGGATCGGCTTATTGAATATATTGAAACCCATGACGAATTTATACAGCCGGTTTCCCGAAGGAATGAGATGCTTAACAATTTCCTGCGCCCGGGTCTGGAAGACCTGTGTGTGTCCCGTACTTCGTTTAAATGGGGTATACCGGTGTCCTTCGATGATAAGCATGTTATATACGTATGGATAGATGCCCTTTCAAACTATCTGTCGGCACTGGGTTATATGACGGACGATGATGAGAAGTACAGAAGATACTGGCCGGCAAACGTCCATCTGGTGGGTAAGGAAATTGTCAGGTTCCATACCATTATATGGCCGATAATGCTGATGGCCCTTGGAGAACCTCTGCCCAAACAGGTATTTGGCCATGGATGGCTGGTGTTGGACGGAGGCAAGATGTCAAAATCCAAGGGGAATGTGGTGGACCCGGTGGTTCTGGTGGAACGCTATGGGGTGGATGCCGTACGGTATTTCCTCCTGAGAGAGGTGCCATTTGGAGCCGACGGTGTTTTTTCCAATGAGGCTCTGATAAACAGAATAAACTCGGATCTGGCAAATGATCTTGGCAATCTTCTCAGCCGGACGGTAGCCATGATAGATAAATATTTTGACGGATATATTCCTGCAGCTACTGAACGGGCGGATATTGATAATGAACTGGAAAAATTGGCTGTTGAAACCCCCGGCAGGGTGGAGAAACTCATGGATAAGCTGGAGTACAGCAATGCCCTGGCTGAGATATGGAAGTTAATTGGCAGAGCCAATAAATATATTGATGAGACCACTCCATGGATTTTGGCAAAAGACAGTAATAAGCGTTCCAGACTGGGTACCGTACTGTATAACCTGGCCGAATCCCTTAGATTTATTTCGGTGCTGATAAGCCCGTTTATGACAAGGACCCCCGGAATGATCCGGCAGCAGTTAGGAATAGAAGATGAAAGCCTGTCCACCTGGGATAGCCTGGTGGAATTCGGCAAACTTCCTGCAGAAATCAAAGTACAGCGTGGTGAAGTAATATTCCCGAGACTGGATGTGGAGAAGGAACTTAAAGCCCTGGAGGAATTACAGCCAACAACCGGGCAGACTTCACAGAAGGAAGAGGCTGCCAGGAAAGATGAAACCTCCCATAAAACGGCTGAAAAGCAGCAGAGGCCAGGGGAGGAACAGGGGGTAGAGGAAATAACCATTGATGATTTTGCCAAGCTGGATATCAGGGTTGCCAGGGTAGTAAACGCAGAACCGGTCAAAAAGGCTGACAGGTTGTTAAAACTCACCCTGGAGGTGGGCGATCAGACCCGTCAGGTGGTATCCGGAATTGCCAGGTACTATACCCCCGAGGAGCTGATCGGGAAAACGGTAATACTGTTGGCAAATCTGAAACCTGTAAAGTTAAGAGGTGAGCTGTCTCAGGGAATGATACTTGCCGCTACCGATGATAACGATAACCTGGCTTTGCTTACGGTGGACCGTGAAATAGACAGCGGGTCCAGGATAAGCTAGCGATATCAAATAAAATGGATAGAGGTAATAAAAATGCTGTTTGACAGTCATGCCCATTTAGAGGACAAAAGATTTGACGAAGATCGGGATGAACTGATTCGGGGACTGCCTGAA